>JBDLKA010000001.1:0-185411 GCA_039714075.1 Candidatus Krumholzibacteriota bacterium
CCCGGCCGCCAGAACCACGATCACCAGCGACATCGCAATGGTCGCTGCAAACTTCATGCATAACTCCTTCTAGAACCTGGCGCTGAAGCCAAGGGAGACTTTTCCAACCTTGGAATAGGTCGGGAAACCCTGGATCGCGGGCATGGTGCTGCTCAGTTCGGCGGGTGCGCCCACATGCCAGCCTGATCCCGTGTAATCGTAGTTGTAGTTGATGTAGGCCAGCTTCATGACGAAGCGACGGCTCACGCGGTGGGTGACATAACCTTCCCACACGGTACCACGTGTGCTGGTTTTCGGGGCGATAATGTCATCCTGGCTGGGAGCGAAGTTGAACCAGTACTTGGAACCCTTGTTCCACTCCAGGCCCACCTTGGTCTTTTCTTCGTTGAAGTAATAGCGGGCGCCAAGGTAATACATGTCGCCGGTCTGGCTTTCGGGATTTTCATAGGGGCTGCTCATGAGGCCACCGAAAGGTCCGGTAACGCCCTCTTCGGGACGGCTCTTGCTCCAGCTGCCGGTCACGAACCAATCCAGCGGGCCGTCGCGACGGGCCAGCATCAGGCTGGCGATGTCGAAGTCGCCCAGGTTGGTCGAAGGACTGAACCTGGTCACGATGGGACCCGGCATGGGCTGGCCGCTCACCGGATCGTTGGGCATGATGATATTGCCGGCGAAACCGTCGGTGATGTCGAAGGCCCGGGCGATGGTCGTCTGGATCTGCATCTCTTTGGTGTTCCAGGCGTCGATGTTGAAACCGAAGAAGTGGGCGTCCTTCAAGGCGGCATCCTTGTCCAGGGAACCGTTGCCGTACTGGGATTCGTAGCCCAGTCCGTAGCAGGCCCTGACCGTGGTCTTGTCGCTGAAGTTGTAACCCAGGGTGGCGCCGTCGAACTGCATGTCGATGATGGTGCCCATGGGCGTGCCCGCGCGCATTTCATCGTTGCGGTAGTGCAGGGGAGGACCATCCGTGCTCGGACGGCGGCCCAGGCTCAGGTAGACCGGAGCGCCGCCAATCTTTTTCCAGGTGAAGTAGGCGCGGTCGACCTTCAGGGTGGCGTCACCGGCTGTACCGGGCCAGTTGGCGTCGGTGTTCAGGGTGTTGGCCTGACCATTGAAGACGCCGGTCTGGGTGGAGGCGCCCCAAGGTTTGTACATGCTCATGCGGCCGCTGAAGTCGATGTTCTTGGCAACTTTGGCGGCCATGTTCAAACGCAGCCGGGTGGTGTAGAGGATGCTGTTGTCGGTCTTGAAGCCTTCACGATAGGCGTCCATCGCGAAAGCATTCATCATGGCACCCATGTTGGGGTTGGTGGCCATCATCTGCTGGACCCAATCCTTGACCTCCGGGAAGCCGTTCATCCCGCGGAATACCTGGAAATTGGCGTAATTCTGGCCGATGAACATGTCGATATCGTTAGGGCCGAACGGGTCGCCAGGAATATATCCCGGGTTGAAATTTGAATCCGTGTAGAACATGGCACCATAGGTCAGGGCCTGCATGCGCATGCCGTCGATGTAGGCATCAACTTCGCCGGTGGTGCTGTGGGCCTCGACCCGCAGGTCGCCCGTCCACTGGATACGGTCCTTGTTGGATTTTAGCTCCAACTTCTGCAGACGCTTCTCCAGAGCCTTGATCTTCGCATCCGTGTCCTTCTCGGCAATGGCGCCCGTCGCGATGGCCAGCAGCGCGATCAGGGTCAGCAGTGAGAGCATCGTCTTTTTCATTTCCGCCCCTCCGGGGATGAAATCGGCTTTCGCCATGGGTGGGCCGGGCGGGAGTCATTTCCACGCCCGGGTGGGTGCCGCCGCAGCGGCTCTTGAATCTAGCCGCAGGTCATGGGCTGCTCGCTGTCGGCAGCATGATCCACGCAGAATTTGCGGATCTTCTTGATCATGTCCTTGTCGATCATGTCGGTGATCTTTTGGTCCTTGTCCTTGGGGCAGGCGACTTCCTTGTGGGTTTCCACGAAAGTCTCGTCGAAGAACTCGTCCCACTGGTCCATGATCAGGGACATGGGGGTGTACTCGCCCGCATCGGAATCTTCCGTGTGGCAGACCTTGCAGTAGGCAATGAAGAGTTCCTTGCCGTCCATATCCTTGGTCTCTTTGGTCTTCTCGACCTCTTTGACGGGCTCGTCCCCGGCCAGGGCCGTGGCGGCCAGACCCGTCAGGATCATCAGGGCCAGCAGCACCTTGATCGTCGTGTTGAATTTCATTTCGAACCTCCGGCCGTTTTCCCGGCTGTTTTGGAGCCGCTGAACCGGCACCGTTTTAGTGAACACCTATGACTTAACTGTAAATTTAAATCGAAACTTTGAGGATCCTGGGCCCAGGGGCAAGGAATGAAAATACCGGATAAAATTTATCATTTAATTTATCTCCTTTCATTAGTGAAAATGAGAAAATTTTCATTTCAATTTAGCGGTAACAGTTTGATAAATAACAGGTAACTGTTATGAGTTCCCAGATATTGAATGGGATTAAGAATTCTTGAAACCACGGATCAATATTAATGAAGAAGCCATAGCCCCGCCATTTTTGGAGAATCCCCTCCGCGGGAAAGGGAAAATAGTTATTAAGGGGCAAACCCATTGCAAAGAAAGCAATTAAGCAGCCAGTGTTTTTCGATAAACAAACCTTGAGTCCGAGAGTCAATTGGTCCAAGGTGTCGAAATATTCTCACATCCCTGCTGCAACCCCGGCCATTCGGCCCGCAGTTCCTCGGAGGCTGTCATGAGAGTCTTTTGGATTTCCCTCGTTGCCGCTGTTGTGGGCCTGATTCTCGTAATGGGAATGGCCGTCGGTCTGATCGCCTGGAAGATGGACGAGAAAACAAAGATCCAGGATCAAAGCTGGCTCCACATCGATCTCTACGGATCGCTTCCCGAGTATGATCCGCCCTCGGGCATCGCGGGAGCCCTGACCGGAGGAGGCGGGCAGACCCTGCAATCGGTCCTGACCAATCTGGAGATGGCCGCCCACGACAAGCGGATTGACGGTGTTGTTCTTCAACTTTCCGCGGCCCACGACGCCGGCCAGGGAAAACTGGAGGAGATTCGCCGGGGAGTCGCCAGGGTGCAGGCGGCCGGGAAACCCGTCCTGGCTTTCGCCGACTACATCGATCTGGACGTACTGTACACCGCCGCTGCCTGTGACTCGCTTTTCTGCCCGCCGTCGGCCTATATCACAATCGTCGGGCTGGACGCCGGCCATCCTCATGTCAAGGAGGGCTTGAAAAAGTTGGGCATCGAGCCCCACCTCAGCGCCATCAAGGATTATAAATCCGCGGCTCAGATCATTACCCGCAGCGATCTGACCCCCGAGGCCGTCGCCAACAAGGAATGGATGCTCGACGAATTCATGGATCTCTACCTCGAGGCCTTGTCCGAGGGCCGGGGCATTGACGCCGGCGGCCTGGACGCGATCATGACGCGGGCCGAGTTCCTGTCCACCGAAGCCCTGTCCTTCGGCCTTGTCGATGGTGTGATGTACTGGGATGAATTGACCGCTCGCTTCCTGCAGGAAGATGAAACGACCCCGCGCATCGTCAGTGGATCCCGTTACGCCCAGGAGGATCCTGAGGACTTCGACCTCGGCGGCGAGCAAAAGATTGCCGTGATCCATGCCCAAGGCAATATCGGGGGCCGAACGAACGGGGTGAACCCCCTGCTGGGTTTGATGATGGGACACGAGACCATCAACGCGGAACTTCAGCGCGCGCTGGATGACGACGATGTGGCGGCCATCGTGCTGCGCATCGACAGCGGCGGGGGCGAGTCGCTGGCCTCGGATCTCATGGGACACATGGTCGAAGTTGTCGGCCGCACCAAACCCGTCGTGGTGTCGATGGTGGACGTGGCCGCCTCGGGTGGCTACATGATGGCCTACCGGGCCGACTGGATCGTGGCCGACAACATGACCGTCACCGGATCCATCGGTTCGATTTCCGGCAAGTTCGACCTGAGCGGATTGTACGACAAGCTGGGCATCGGGTTCAGTCATGTCACGCGCGGGCCCAATGCCCGTCTCATGGGCTCGGACCGGGGCTTCACCGAAGAGGAATTCCATAAATTCGATGAACGCCACAACGCCAGCTTCCACACCTGGGTCGAGGGCGTTGCGGAATACAGGAATATGACCGTCGAAAAAGTGGAATCCCTGGGCCAGGGCCGGGTTTGGACAGGGAGGCAGGCGGTGGCCAACGGCCTGACCGACGAAGTGGGAGGGCTTTGGGAAGCGGTGGCGGCCGCCCGCCGGCTGGCCGAGATTCCCGAAGACACCGCCACGGGATTGTGGCATCTTCCGGAAAAGCAGGACCTGGTGGCTACCCTGTTGCAGGGTGACTCGGCCGCCCTGACCCAGGCGGGCAGGTGGTTGCTTTACCGTTCCGTCAGGGAGGATCTGCACCAGGTGCGGCGCAGCATGGAGTCGGGAGCCTGGCAAGCAAACACCACCGGCTACCTCGAGTAGGCAGGAGCAACAGTCGTGAACATCGTACCCGTCATTTTCGAAGACCACCTTCTGTCGCGTATGCGGCCCGCGGCCTGGAGCGCTCCGGTGTTCGAACTGCGTTGCGGGATGTTCAACACCCGGGAAAGAGTGGACCTGGGCACGGAACGCCGTGGCGGGATTCTTCTCGGGCGGTCTCTGCTCAAGGGTCTCAATACTTCCGTTGGTTGGGAGTGGGGGGCGGCCGGACTGGGGGCCAAGAGTGCTCCGGAAACCAGGTTTTTGTTTCTCAACGGACTGCTGGCGCCTTCTTTCCCCCTGATTCAGGGCTTGTTGGATTTGTGTCCCGACGCACCCCCTTTCGCCTGGCGAAGCGAAGAGGGGCTGGTGGCCGCCCTGCTCGATCACGAACAGGCGGTTCACCTGGCGATGGACTGGACGGAATGGGAAAAGGAAAACGACGACCGGGGCGTCTGGGCGGATCCTTCGTCGAGCCCCGCTCCCTGGCTGGCGGGTGTCTCACTGCAGGACGCGGTCACCACGCGACTTGAAGGCGGCAGCGAAATCATCCACTCCGGTGGTCCCTCCTTGGGAGCGTTCAATCCGGCACGCGTCTTTGCGGGGTTGGAAAAGTTACAGGCCGCGGGACCGGCGTGGATCTGGAATATCGTCGACGCCACCGGAGCCGCTATTCAGGGAGATCTGGCCTTCGTGGGCGGCGGCCTGGCCTACCGGCGGGTGCCCTTCGGTATCTTCCCGGGCGAAGAAGAATCCGGTCCCGACTGGATGCAGGAAACCACCCTGAAGAACCTGGGCTCATGTTTCCCTCCCGAATTTGTTTCCCGTCTGGAGGTGGACGACTCGAACCGGGTCCATTGCGGGGAAGGGGTCGAGCTGGCCGGCAGCACCGCCATCAACACCCTGTCCGGTCCCGTCATCATCGATCGCGGCGTCAGGGTCATGCCGCACTGTTATCTGGAAGGTCCCCTGTACATCGGTCCGGGTTCCCTGGTCAAACCGGGGGCGCGCCTGCACGGTGACTCGTCGTTCGGAATCGTCAACCGCCTGGCGGGCGAAATCGGCGAAAGCACGTTCGGGGACTTTGCCAACAAGCAGCATGCCGGTTTCATCGGCCACGCCGTTCTCGGTTCCTGGATCAATCTGGGCGCCCTGACCACCTGCAGCGATCTCAAGAACAACTACGGGGAAATCAGGGTGGACCTGGGTTGCGGAGCCGTGGCGACCGGCAGCCGGTTCGTGGGCTTGATGATGGGTGACCACGCCAAAACCGCCATCGGCACCATGTTCAATACGGGTACCAGCGTCGGCTTCGCCAGCAATATTTTCGGAGACGGGATGCCTCCCAAATTCGTGGGTAACTTTCAGTGGGGCGGGCAGGCTGGAGGCGCCAGGTACGCCGTGGACAAGGCGCAGTCCACCTCGGCCGTCGTCATGTCCCGGCGAGGATGCCGGTTCACGAAGGCCCACACGGAATTATTCAACAAACTCGGATCCTGATCCCGGCCGGCGCAGCCCGGCGGGGGTGCATTTTGCCCTTCTTGTGGGGTGTCGTTGTTTCCGATTGCATCCTTCCGGGCAGCCATGCGCCTCGACCGTGCCTTCTCTCACACTCTCGAAACGACATTGCCCTCCTGTGCTAACTGACATGTTTGCAGACAGTTAAAAACCCCTTCTTTGAAACAGTCTTATGATTGGCCGCCAAGGTAAGACATGGCACAGGGGTTGCGATACCCGGGTAAATGTTCTCTGTGCTGTCCGGGATTGATTGCCCCATGACCTACGCTCTCCGTGTTGTAGTGTCGTGGCGGTTCTCACGCGGCAGACTACGGGGAACATTTTTTTCTTGGAAAGACCTGCCAAATATGGTATTTATTCCATTCTTAACCCGCGAGAAACAAACAAGGTAGCGGGGCGGCCCCATGGGGGTGCAGAGCGGACTTCAAGTTCGCGCACATCAGGTGGAAAGAATCAGGGAGTAAGGAATGACCAAAGCGGAACTCGTCGAGATCATCTCCCAGCAAACAGGTGTCAGCAAGAAGGACACCGGCGTCATCGTGAACTTGATCATGGAGAACATCGGTCAGGCCCTGGTCAGCGGCGACAAGGTAGAGCTTCGCGGTTTCGGCAGCTTCAAGGTCAAGACCCGCCGGGCCCGCCTGGCGCGCAATCCTCGGACCGGAGCCTCGGTGGACGTGCCCGCCAAAAGAGTTCCCTTTTTCAAGTCGTCCAACGAACTCAAGGGCCGGTTAAACAACAAAGATTGACCAGGTTGCAGTTCCAGGTTGTCTAAATTCCCCGGATTACCTATCTTGGGCAGTCCATTGAGCGGCACGGGGATCTCTGACTCCTCCGTGTGTATTTTTGTGGCGGTCGATCTTCGCCTGGCGGGATGCTTGCCGGGTCCGATTGAACGACAGTCTTGAATTTTTTAGATGGAAAGGTGGGAAGAAATGCCTAACGGGCGAAAGCGCAAACGCAAAAAGATTGCGACTCACAAGCGCAAAAAGCGGTTGCGCAAGAACCGTCACAAGAAGAAGTAACGAGCCAGAGCGGCCGGCATTGTTTCTTGTAAGAATCAATGCCGGCTGGTAGGCTCCCTGCCAGGGTTGTATTTTCACTGCTCTTGTTTTCTGATGTTATTGGGGGAGTAGGTTTTCCCGCCGGTCGGCGTGGAGCCTTGTCGGAAGGGACATCCGGATGATCGATAAGAACATGGAACGGCGCAAATCCGACCGGGTCAATGCCCGCCTCAAGTTGGAAGTCAAAGTTCCCCGGGTCGATGGTTCGGAGGAAACCGCCACCCTGGAAACCATCAACATCAGTTCTTCGGGGATCTATTTCAAAGCCGACCATTTCATCGAACCGATGACCAAACTTGCCATGGTCCTGGAAGTCTCCGTGCCTTCCGGAAGCGGAGCCGATGGCTTTGATCTGGCGCCCGTGCCCTGCGAGGGCCTCGTGGTGCGAATCAGGCCGGAAGCCGCTGCGGACGACTGCTCGGAATACGAAGTCGCGGTCTTTTTCACCAACATCGACGCCGCGGGCGCCGCCAATCTTGAAAAACATATTTCCCTGTTGATCGAAGGCCCTGCCTGACGGGCTTTTAGGTCCGAAACGCCTCAATTTTCCGTTCAGGAATATTCCCTGCGACCGATATACAAAGGAGAGCCGGGCAGTTATCTGTCCTGTTTCGCACGGTATCGCATCATGTTTTGTCTACCTTGATGTTTCGAGGAAGTAGGGTTACGGAATGACCGACCCCAAGGACCGCACGATCCTGGTTGTGGATGATTCCCCGCCGACGTGCCTGTATCTCAAAAGGATATTGGAAAAGAAGGGCTATGGCGTGGTGACCGCCGCCGACGGTGCCATCGGGGCCCGCCTGGCCATGGAGCTTTTGCCGGACCTGATCCTGCTGGACAAGGAAATGCCCGGAATGCACGGCTTCGATGTCAGCCGCATCCTGCGTAAGCACGAAGACACCCGTGGCATCCCCATCCTGATGATCAGTTCGGAAAGCAAGACCTCGGAGAAGATCCGCGGTCTGGAAATGGGTGCGGACGACTTCATCACCAAGGGTATCGGCGCCGAGGAACTCCATTCCAAGATCGCCGCCTTTTTGCGCATCAAGGACCTGCAGGACAAGCTGCGCCTGGAAAGCAACAAGCTCAACCAGATCTTTCGTTTCCTTCACGAACCGGTGGCCATCTGCAGCACCGCGGACGAGATGCTCCTGGCCAGCCAGGTGTTCCTGAATCTGTTGCGCATGCCCCGCGAGGTGGCCCGCTTCAAGACCATGACCGAAATCCTGCGCACCCTGGAAGTGCCGGACGAGACGATCGCCCTGCTCCGCGAAGGCACCCAGGAGGACGTGCGTCTGACCATCAACGTGGACGAAGAGGAAGTTTTTCTCACGGCGCGGACGGCTCCCATCCAGTTGGAGGAAGGGGAAAGCGCGACGGCCTACACGTTCCGCGACATCACCCGGGAAGTGGCCGCCGAAAGAATCAAGGCCGACTTCCACTCGATGATCGCCCACGATCTCCGCTCGCCCATGTCCGTCATCCAGGGCTACGTGTCCCTGATGGCCACGGGGAAGACCGGTGACATCAACGATACGCAGAAGGAATTCCTGGGCAGCGTGAACCGTAAGATCACCGAAATGACAGCCCTGCTGAACGATTTCCTGGACATCAGCAAGATCGACGCGGGGTTCGTCAATCTCAAATGCCGGGACATGGATCTGGGCGAACTGGTGACCGACGTGGTGGCCGATCTCGAACCCATGGCCGCCAGTTCGGACGTGAGCCTGGATGTGGCCATGCCCGCGGAAAACGTCACGGTATTTGCCGACCCGCTGAGGTTGACCCAGATATTCCGGAACCTGGTGTCCAACGCCATCAAGTACAACGTGGAATCCGGGTGGATCCGCCTGACGGTTGTGCCACGTGACGGCTGGGCCCAGGTATCCATATCGGACGGCGGCATCGGCATGGCACCCGAGGAACTGGCGGTTCTTTTCGAACCCTACACCCGCGGTTCCACCCAGCGGAAAATCAGGGGCGTCGGGCTGGGCGTGGTCATCGTCAAGAAACTGGTGGAATCCCACGGCGGGGAAGTCACCGTGACCAGCGTTCCGGGCAAGGGATCCACCTTCACCTTCACGATTCCCATGACCACCGCGGCGCTGGACGCGGCCGACGATGCCGCCTCCGGACCCGAAATCGCGCCGGATCTTCAGGATTCCTTGAATTGAGGGCACTCGGCAACTAATCACCCACAAGGTGCCTTGGTTCCTGTCAGGCCCGGCATTCCGTACTGGAAGCCGGGGGTTTTCCTTTACCGGGAAAATTTTTCCCCTTGGCCCGGATTCATCTTGTCGACTTCGTGCAAACGGCCCGCAAAGGCCCTGAATCGGCTCTGAACGGATCGTGACCCTATTTCCTGTTTGTCGCTCCCAGGAAATTTTTTCCCGCTTTCCCGTTCAATCGATCCCGAAGCGGCCAATGGTGCACGGCATGGGGCTTGCCCAGCCGTGTTCAGGAAGTGGGACAGGTGTGCCTGCCGAAAGGGCTGAAGCCAGTAACCAGACCAGCTTGCTTGTGACAAGGAAGTTATTGGCCAACAACCTGATGCAGCGCCTACGTTAACATGTCGGATGACCCTGGTTTGCCGGGGCCGGCCAGCAAGGAGCCAGAAATGCCTAAGTTCCAGACCGTACGCTTCGGAGAACTCGCCTACCGCGAGGAAGACGTCATCCTCCTGCCCGAAGGGCTGGTCGGTATGCCGGATCTCCACAACTGGCTGATCCTCGAAATGGGCGACGATGTGCCCATGAAGTGGTTCCAGTCCCTGGACAGGGGCGATTTCGGATTTCCGGTAAGCCAACCCGCATTTTTCACGGACAGCTACGATATCCCCCTGCCTCCGGAGGTCCAGGACCAACTGCGGGGCCGGGAAGGGGAATGGCTGGCCGTCATGGTCATTACCACGGTTCACCCGGGCGGAATCCGGATCACCGGTAACCTTCTGGCTCCATTGGTGGTTAACGTTGACAGCCGCCGAGGGTTGCAAATGGTCCTGGAGGACCCCGACTTGAGCGTCGAACAGGAAATCAATTACTTGAAATTTGGGCTTGCCGTGGATGGCCAGTCAGCGGAGAATGAAACGGTAAGCGTTCGTGGCAAGGAATTTGGCCAAGCTGGTTCTCAAACTGGTTGCGAGGCTGGTTCGCAAGAAAAGCTTGATTCCTCGTCCGAAAGCGGTCAGTCTCAGGTCCGATCCGAGGTGGAAACGCCAGAACCTGTCGGGGTATAGCCCGCCCCGCAAGCCCAGGTGGCGTTCCGGAGACAGGACAGGGAGGTCCCGTGCTCATACTCAGCCGAAAACGCAACGAGAAAATCATGATCGGAGACGACATCTCCATCATGATTGTCGACATACGTGGTGACCAGGTCCAGATCGGTATCGATGCCCCAAGGTCCATTCCCGTCCACCGCCACGAAATCTATGAGGAAATCAAGAGCACCACGTTGAGTGCGGCCGAATCCCAGAAGGTCGATCTGGATGGGATTCGCAAAAAGATCAAGGATGACGGCGATAACGACCCCAAGAAGGGGAGAGGGGAAAGCGGTGCCTGATTTTCCCGTCAGGCTTTGCTATTGAAGCAGGCCAGGAGAGGTTCCCCGACCGCGGTCTGGCCTGCGTATTGAAGACATACCCAACCGCTCCCTGATTTCCAGCGCCAACATGGTTCCCCTGGGACAGGGCTTCACCCTGAACGGCACCACAATTGCACCTATGAAATACATCAGAAAGAACTATCCCACTGCCCTCAGAGGTAGGCTTGCCATGGTCATGGACAGAATCAACGGATTTTCACAACTGAGCCTGGAGCTCCTGAATAATATCAGGAGGCCTGGTCCGGTGGATTCCGGAGATGAATTACCTACCCAGTCCCGGGTACCACATGGCGACCACCGTGCCGCTCCGGCGGATAAAGCAGATATTTCTCCCAAGGCCCACCGGCTCATAGCTTTGCGAAACGATGTCGAATCCGGCCGGCAGGTCTTGGATTCCGTTCCCGAAGTGCGGCAGGACCGGGTGGCCGAAGCTCGCGCGCGCCTTGATCGCGGGTTCTACAACTCCGTCGAAGTACGCACCAGGGTTGCCGAACGCCTGGATGACGTGGCCCAGAGCATGGAGGATATCTAACAAATATCCCAATTCCAGGAACCTGGGCTTTTTCTCCCTCCCATCGCGGACTTCCCAATATCGGGAAGAGCTGTTTTTTTTGTTTGCATATACTGGTAAATAACTTTACGGTTCGCTCTGCGATGGAGCGCAACCCTATCTTGAGGATGTCATGATTTCATGATGGAAGATCACCTTTTCCGTCTCCCGCCACCCATTCCCCATGGGGCGGTTTTTGTCGGTCCGGCCCACTGGTTGAATTCCCAGCCTATTTCAGAGCGTGAATGCCGCCATTTTTCCCAGGCCAACAAGGCCCTGCCGTGGCTGAAACGGATGTTCGGAGAAAACAAATCCGACTCCCGGCTCGTTTTTCTGCACCAGGATGCCTTCGCCGGCGAAGATGGAGCCGACGAACTCGTCAACTGGCTGGAATCACTGACGGTGCTGCGCGCCCCTTATCTGCCCATCCTGCTGCATGGCGATCTTTCCGCAGGACAGTTGGTCCGCTTCTTCCGGGCGGGACTTTTTGACGCCCTGGTCGTGCCCCTGGATCGAGCCCAGTGGGTGAATATGCTGATCCGGGCGGAAAAACGCTTCGAAATCCGCAGCCAGGGCCGGCTGATCCTCGCGTCATCAGGCCGCACTCAGGATCTGCTGCACAATCTCCGCCGCAAACTTGGAGATCAGACCGCACGGTCGGCCAGCGAAATGCTGCGGGCCCAGGAATCCCTGGAGGCAGCCAACCGCCAGCTGAATGAAACCATGGCGGAGCTTTCGCTGCTGTACACCTTCGGACGCCAACTGAGCGCCGCCGGCAATTGGGACGAGGTTCTGCGGGAAATCCTGAAAAGTCTGGCCGGTTTCATCGGCGCACGCGGTTCCGCGCTCATCCTTCGTTCGGCGCCCGGGGGATCGTATTCCCCCCGGCAAACCTGGCACTGGGATGAAACCGCCTGGGACAAGGTCATTGTCGAGCTCAAGGACAAGGTGGATGCCTCCGCCGACGGCGGTATTCTCGCGCCGGGCGTTTTCAAGATAGAGGACCAGAGATCCGGGGGCACGGGCTCGGGCCGGCGGATCATCGCCCTTCCCTTGGAACACCAGGATGTTCGTCTCGGGTTTTTACTTCTGCTACTGGCGGACCCTGCGGAGCGCGACCGGGTCAGCCAAAGGTACGTATCCTTTTTGCAGGCGGTGCAGGTCATCCTGTCCGAAGAGGTGGCCAGCGCCCAGCTGCTGGACCGCATCCGCGACATCGGCGCCTTTAACGCACGGGTGCTGGAAACGGTCAGCAGCGCCATCTGGGTCACGGACGAAAACGGCCGCACGGTCTATTGCAACCGGTCGGGCCAGGAACTTTTGACTGGCCATGCGGCGCCCGCCATGGCTCCCGAGGATATCCTTTTCCAGATCGGGCGCGGGCGGGGCGATGGGCCCCTCGGGGGTGCCGAAGCCGATCTGCCTGAACTTTTTCTCGATGGCCGGCTCCGGCTCGATGATGCCCAGGGCATGCTGCTTCCCTTCCTGCACGGCCAACCCAACAGTGTTTTCCGGGGGGAAGGACAGGTCATCCGATCCGATGGCACCGGCATCCCGGTCCTGCTGCAGACCTCCTGCATGCCCGGCAGCATTCCCGACCAGACCTGGCTGGTGGTGGTGGCGGAGGACCTCCGCGAAACCCGCAAGCTGGAGGCCGAGAGGCTGCGCTCGGATCAGCTGGAAGGCCTGGTGGAAATGTCCGCCACGCTGGCCCATGAAATCCGCAATCCGCTGATGGGGCTCAGCGCCCAGGCTGAGCTGCTGGCCGACCAGCTTCCCGCGGACGACAAGCGCTCGCGCTACATCGACGTCATCACGTCCGAAGTGGACCGCATCAACGCCACGATCACCCGGATGTTGAATTTCGTCCGTCCCTACGAGCCGGACCTGTCGCCGATTTTTATCGGGGAGCTTTGCCGCGACGCCTTGGCGCTGACCGAAGTCCGTGCCCGGGACAAAGCCGTCTCCATTGAATTCGCCGCCGATTCCATGTCCGCTGAGAATGCGGGCCTCGAAATCGAAGTCGATTCCGGGCAGATCAAACAGGTTCTGCTGAACCTCCTGATCAACGCCGTGGATGCCGCTCCCCCCAACGGCCGGGTCGTCTTGCGGGTGTTGCCCAGCGACAACCTGGAATTGAGTGACCCCACACGGGGGACCCGGCACGCGGGCCCCGGGGTCATCATAGAAGTCCTGGATAACGGTCCGGGATTCAAGGATGGTGACCTGGCCAGGATATTTCGCCCCTTCTACACGACCAAAAGCTCGGGCACCGGGCTTGGGCTTGCCATTTGCCACAAGATCGTGACCGCCCATGATGGACAGATCATGGCGGGCCGCGACCAGGACCAGACTTTTTTCCGTGTCCAACTGCCCCGCGTTGCGGAACAGCGGGGGGCAGGGCGCGGCCAACTGGAGGAGATGCAATGAAATCCAGGATCCTGATCGTCGACGATGAAGCCGCCATCCGCTCTTCCCTTCAGGAGTCGCTTACGTCCGAGGGGTACGACACCGAGATCGCCGAATCGGGAGAGGAAGCCCTGGCCAAATGCCACGGCGCCGTGTTCGACCTGGTGGTGACCGATCTGCGCCTGCCCGGCGTCAGCGGTCTGGAAATCCTGCAGGCCCTGCGCAACCAGGGCCAGTCCACGCCGGTCATCATGATGACGGCCTACGGGGATGTGGACACCGCCGTCAGCGCCATGAGGCTGGGAGCGTATGATTTCATTCCCAAACCCTTCAAGCTGACCGCCATCAAGAAACAGGTGCGGGCCGCCCTGCGCGCCACGGTGGAGCCCCGGGTAGCGGTGGAGGACAGCCCGGCCGCTGTCGTCGATAAATCCCCGAACGGCGCCGCGCGGGGCCAAGACCCCGAGGGGCCGTACATGGGCATGATCCGGGCCTGTCCCGGTCTGGAGAAAGTGGCGGACATTCTGGAGAAGATCGGCGCCAGCCGCAGTGGAAACGACACGTCCATTCTCATCCAGGGTGAATCCGGGTCGGGCAAGGAGATCGTGGCGCGGGCGGTGCACGAGGTCAGCCTCGGTCATACGGACCGCTTCATGGAAATCAACTGCGCGGCCGTTCCGGAAACCCTTCTGGAAAGTGAATTGTTCGGCTACGAAAAGGGCGCCTTCACGGACGCCAAGGGGCGCAAGGAAGGCCTGTTCGAACTGGCCGGGGGCGGGACCATCTTTCTGGATGAGATCGGGGAAATGGGTGTGCTGCTCCAGAGCCGCCTGTTGCGGGTCCTGGAAAACCGCCGGTTTCGCCGGGTGGGGGGCAAGGACGATCTCAACGTGGAAGCGCGCATCGTCGCGGCCACCAACCGTCGCCTGAGCGAAGCCATCGAGGACGGGTCCTTCCGGAACGATCTCTACTACCGTCTCCAGGTGGTGGAAATCGAAGTTCCGCCCCTGAGGGAGCGGCCCAAGGACCTGAAGATCCTGATCGACGCATTTTTGCGGGAATTCAACGCCAAGCTGGAACTGAACACCGAACCGGTGGACGACCGTCTGCTGGAGACGCTGCAAAAGTATCCCTGGCCCGGAAACGTCCGGGAACTGAAGAACATTTTGAAGAGAATCGTCATTCTTGACCAGCCGGACAAACTTCTGGAAAGCCATTTCCCCGCCCACATCCTGCAGGGAATGAATCCCCGGAATTCCTCCCGTCAGCAGGTCCTTGGTCAGACCACGGGCTTGATGCCCTTGTCCGAGGTGGAAAAACTCCAGATTCTCTACACCCTGGAAATGACGGAGAACAACAAGTCGAAGGCGGCCCGCATCCTGGGAATCAGTCGGCAAACCCTGCGCGAGAAACTTCGAATCTACGAGCAGGGCGCGGCTGAAGAGGGGGATCTCAAATCCGACCTGGCCGAAGGCTGAGCGGCTCTTTCCCTGGACCGGTTCCGGGCCGGTCCAGGGGACGATTGCCCTTTTCCCGCTCCTGACCACAAACTGACCATATCGGGTGTTTTCCCACTGTCGCGAGTTTCTCTTTGCTTTTGTTCCGCTCTGGTGGGCTTGCCTGGAATTTCTTCAGTAAATTTCTTGAAAAACTTTCCAACCAAAGGTAAATAAAAAGCTTAGATAACTTTTTAGAGTTTCCTGACCCCGCTCGGTATCCGCCATATCCAGCCCGACTTCAAATTTGACCAAAAGGCATGCCCTTTGCCCTTGTCGGCCAGGAGTTTCCATGGGTCCTGAAGGGTAATAGTACAAAAATGAACCTGAAGTTTGAAATTTCATTCCGCACACTCGTTCCTGCCCTGGTGTTGGCGGGCCTTTTCGGCATGTGCCGGCTGGCATCAGCTGAGACGGTCATGGCAACGGATCATGATTCATTGGCCGACGCCTACCAGGATTGGATTTCGGCCCTGGAAGCCGCCGGCGGCTCGAATTCCCGCTGGGAATTTCCTTTTGAGGCTCCCAGGCCCGACAACCTGTCGGCCGGAGAGTTGGAAACGGTCCTTTCCCTGCGTCGCCTGGTCCGGGATCAGGATACGGGGCCTCTGGAAACCCTTGTCGGGAACCTTACCGGACGGCCGCTGGAAATGCCGGTTCAGATGCGGTACTGGCTTGCCTACGCTCAAAGCGTTCTCAACCGCCAGGAAGCATGCTGGGACAATCTCCGCCTTCTATTGCTGATGCAGGATAGCGCCGACCATCTGGAACCAGGCCAGCGGGCCTGGGTCCTGACTGCGTTTGCCGACTACAGCTTTCTATTGGGGAGGCGTCTATTGGCCTCCCGGATGTACGGGCAGTTGGCGGTTTCGACCGTGGAGCAGTTGGAACTGTGGGGGCAATACCAGCTGGCGGGGATGGATTTTCTGGAACGGAACTTCAACGGCGCCAACCGGAGGTACAAGGTGGTTTGCGAGTCGGATAAATCCGGGACCTGGCGGGAACACGCCTGCGCCATGGCGGAAATGGCCGCACGACTGGACAGCCTGGACCTGGAAGGGGGATCCCATGGCCATGTCGCCCTCGTCTCTCCCTGAATCCACGGTCACCGAAGAGAGCCTTCTGGACCGGTTGCTGTCCCTGTATGAAGAAGAGCGGGAATTGTATTCCCAGGTGCTGCAACTGTCCCGCGAACAGGGGGAGGCCGTCAGGCAGGGTGGATCGATGGCTTCCGTACGCCGGATCCTCGAACAGAAAAAAGGGTGTCTGGACCTGATCGGCCGCCTGGAACTGACCGAGCACAGGACCAAGGTGGCCTGGGAAAAAGGCCGCCACGGGTGGTCCGCGCCGGGTCGGCGGAAACTTCATGATGCCGTCCAGGAAGTCGCCTGCCTGATCGAGGATATTCTGGTAGCCGAAGAGAAGAACGATCTCCTGCTCATTGAACAGACGAGGGTGGTTTGATGACAGCCACATTGATTCCGAACGCAGAGAAAACCGTCTCCCGGACGACCGAAACGGGTGAGCGCCAGGACCGCCGTCTGCTGGTCGGCTATCTGCACAAGACCAGCAATACCCTGTGTGGAATCAAGGGATACGCAAGCCTCATCGCCGACCGGGAAGCCGGCGCCGGGCAGGCGGGCCGCTGGGCCCGCAAGATCATCGCCGAGGTAGAGAGGATGGAGGAGATATTCCGTTCCGTTGGTGACCTGACGCGGGGCCGCCAAAACCCCGATGTCGGCGTGGACCTGCCGGGGCTGGTCCACGATGTGGCCAAGGAAATCGCCCGCAATGGATGGGGACTCGACCTGCAGGTCGGCGACATACCTGCCGGAGAGCTGAAGCTGCCGGTAGCGGATCTCGTGCTCATGCTGTCGGAAATCCTCAACAACTGCGCGGAAAGTCGTGCCTCCGATTCAGACCGGGTGTCGGCCGCGATCCACGGCGAACGCGACCGCGATGGCAGGGTTTTCCTGAAGGTGAAGGATGATGGTTGCGGCATGGATGATGGACTTCTGGCGCAAGCAACAAGTCCTTTCGTGACCAACAAGGAGGGCCACCACGGAGTGGGGCTGACCCGGGTGGACACGTTGATGGAGATGTACGGACTGGCCTGGACCCTGGAAAGCCAGGCA
The DNA here is from genome assembly GCA_039714075.1 of Candidatus Krumholzibacteriota bacterium. Classification (GTDB taxonomy): domain Bacteria; phylum Krumholzibacteriota; class Krumholzibacteriia; order LZORAL124-64-63; family LZORAL124-64-63; genus JAGLCY01. Next base: position 17,243 of record JBDLKA010000001.1, read on the forward strand.
GGACGGGGAACCAATATCAGACTTGAGGTCGCCGAAGGTTATTGAGGTGGACGAAAGGGACATGATGTCTTTGAAACGGAACATCCTGGTTGTCGATGACGAACCGACCATGCGGGACTTTCTGAAGTCTTCCCTGGGAGACAGGTATGAGGTTCGCACGGCCGCCGACGGACCCGAGGCCCTGGCCTTGTTGAAGAAATCCCGGAGCGACCTGGTCCTGTCCGACATCCAGATGCCCGCCGGTGGCGGTATGGAACTGTTGGGGAATATCCGGGAGAGCCTCGACTACCATCCTTCGGTTGTCCTGATGACCGCCTTCGCCACCGTGGAGCAAGCCGTCAAGGCCACGCGGAACGGGGCGGACGACTACATCTGCAAACCCTTCGGTCTGGATCAACTGGACCACGTCCTGGAGCGTGCCTTCACGGTGCGGCAACTGCACCGGGAGAACACGAATCTCCGAGCCAACCTGGTGGACCGGACGGGCAATCTGGGTCTGTTGGGCAACAATCCCGCCATGGTCGAACTCCGGGAAAAAATCGCCATGATCGCGGACTCACGGGGCACCGTTCTTCTGCAGGGTGAAAGCGGAACCGGGAAGGATGTTGCGGCCCGGGCAATCCACGAATCCGGATCCCGGCGGAACGGACCCTTCATCCGCCTGAATTGCGCGGCCATCCCCGAGGCTCTTCTGGAATCCGAATTGTTCGGGTACGAACGGGGGGCTTTCACCGGAGCGGTACAATCGCGGCAGGGAAAATTTGAACTGGCGGACGGTGGCACCCTGCTGCTGGACGAAATCAGCGAAATGCCCCTCACCATGCAAGCCAATCTTTTGCGGGTGCTTCAGGAACGGGAGTTCATGCGCCTGGGCGCGCGGCACGCGACCCGCGCGGATGTCCGGATCATCGCCACGACGAACCGTAATCTTCGCGAGCGCATCAAGGCCGGGAGTTTCCGGGAGGATCTGTTCTTTCGTCTCAATTTCATTCCCCTTTGGCTGGTGCCGCTTCGCTCCCGCCTGGACGATGTCCCGCTGCTGGCGCGGCATTTTACCCAGAACTTCTGTGCCGCTAACAACAAGCCGCTCATGGAATTCACCGGGGGCGCCCTGCGCTGCCTGATAGGCATGGACTGGCCGGGTAACGTCCGGCAGTTGCGGAATGTCATCGAAAGGGCGGTCATTCTTTCGACCTCCGGCCGCCTTGACGAAGAGGTGCTGGGGCTCACCGACGAAATGGTGGCGGCCCCTGCCGCGGAGGGCTTTCCCGCCGACATGACCCTCAAGGATATGGAACGGGAACTCATCCTGCGGAAACTGTCCCACACAAGCGGCAACCGGACCAAGGCGGCCCGGGAGCTCGGGATCAGTGTCAGGACGTTGCGCAATAAACTGAACCTTTACGCCGGCATGGGCCGGGAGATTCCGGGTTGAGCCAATGATCAAGACAGGACTTATCGACAAAAGCCATCTGGCGGTCCTCAGGAAGGCCGTCGATGTCTACTCGCGACAAACAGTCGACATGGATTCGGGTTTCGGTGACGGGGTCAACAACGTCGATATCGATCAAGAGATGACGATTCCGGCGACCAAAGACCTCAACTACCGCATGGCCACCCGCTTCCTCAGCATGCGCTATAGCGTGCTGAGGGGAGCCATCAAGGGCCAGGACATGTTCAACGACGCACTCAAGATCTAGTTGGAAAATGATCCTGGGTCCTTTGAACGAAACGAGGATGTTACATGGGAATCGGCAGCATCAAATCCCTGGGTTCGGTTGACCCGCGGGCGGTCTACGGCTCCGCCGGCACGACCCCGGCCCCCCGAACCTCTTTCGCCGAACAGTTGAAGAACGCGGTGGCCGCGGTGAACGATCTCCAGATCCAGCGTGAAGACATGGTGGAACAGATGGCAACCGGGGAAGTCACCGAGGTCCAGGACGTCATGATTGCGGCCAAGGAATCGCAGCTGGCCTTCGAGTTGCTATTGGAAATCAGGAACAAGCTGCTGGAGTCATACCAGGAAATCATGCACATGCAGGTTTAGGTGCCTCCGGAACCCAGAATTTGAGGTAGTGCAGTGGATGGAATCAGGAACGCGACGGACAACTTCATGGCTCGCTTCGGAGGACTTTCCTTCAACCAGAAGGTTCTCGCCGGGGCGATCGCCACGGCCAGCGTGATCAGCATTGCTGTGTTCTCATTGTGGCTTCAAAATGAGGAAACAGCCGTTTTGTTCACGAATTTGAGCCCTGAGGACGCATCTGTGGCCCTGGAGGAACTGGCCAAGCAGGATGTCGGCGCCGAGTTGACCAACGGGGGAACCACCATCCTGGTGCCCCGCAAATCCGTTCATCGCCTGCGTGTGGACCTGGCCGGCAAAGGCGTGCCTTCATCCGGAACCGTGGGTTTCGAGGTCTTCGACGGCAAACAGTACGGCCTCACCGAATTTCTCCAGAACGTCAATTTCAAGCGCGCCCTGGAGGGCGAACTGACCAAATCCATTGAGTCACTGCAAGGAATCCAGTCAGCCAGGGTCCATCTGGTTCTGCCCAAACCGTCCATTTTCAAGACACTGGAGGCTCCGGCAACGGCCAGCGTCGTTCTGCAGATGGGACGCGGCGCGCGGCTGGAAAACGGCCGCATTTCGGGTATCCAGAGCCTGGTGGCCGGCAGCGTGGAAAACCTGGCTGTCGGCCAGGTCACGATCATCGATCAGTACGGCAAGGTCCTTTCCCGGGGAATCAATGATGGGGACACCGGACGAAGCGAAAACCAATTGGCCCTGCGCAAGGAAGTTGAGGGGCATCTGTCGCGCAAAGCGGGCGTCATGCTGGATCGCGTTCTGGGTCCTGGCCGCTCGGTTGTCCAGGTGGACGCCACCCTGAATTTCGAAAAGATCGATCGGGAGAGGGAAATTTTCGATCCCCAGAACACCGTCGTGCGCAGCGAGGTGCGGAACGAAACCACGGACCCCGAAACAGGCGGTTTGGATGAATACAGCACCACGAACTACGAGATCAACCGGACCGTCGAACACATCGTTGGCGAAATCGGCGGAGTCAAACGCCTCTCCGTGGCCGTGTTCGTTGACGGACACTACGCGGAACTCCAGGACGGGGGAGCGCCTCTTTATCAACCGCTCACCGAAGACGAGTTGGCCCAGCTGCGCCGCATCGTCCAGACGGCCGTGGGCCTGAACAACGTCAGGGGCGACCAGATCGAGATCGTCAACATGCAGTTCCGCCAACCGGAAATCACAGCTCCGACGCCCCTCCAGGAAGACTGGATGGGCATGGTTACCCGCTACGGCGGCAAAGCTTTCCTGTTTTTTCTTTTCGGAGTGATCCTGCTCAGCCTGCGAAAAGGGTTTAGCGGTTTGATGTCCCTGGAAATGTCCGCCCCGCGGACCCGGATTGCCCAGGCGGCTGCAAAGCGGGAGACCGATCCTTTCGAGGGCATTCCCGACATGGACGACCAGGTCATCAACGACATCAAGGATTTCGCTGCGGACAATCCCGAACGGGTGGCCGATGTGGTTCAGTCCTGGATCCATGAAATGAACCTGGGCAACGCGCCCGGGGAACCGGTGGGGGACTCAAGTGAACGATAACGCCGTACGGAAAGCAGCTGTATTCCTGATGACCCTGGGGCCGGACGTGGCCGGCAAGGTCCTTTCCCAGCTGCCCGAGAACATGGTGGAGGAATTGACCCACTCCATCGCCGGCATGGGCCCGGTGGGTTCCAATGAAAAAAAGCAGTCCCTCAACGATTTCATTTCCAGCAGCGGCCAGAATTCCGGTATAGCCACCGGCGGCCAGGAGATGGCCAAGCAGATTCTGGAAGCGGGGTTCGGCGCCCGGCGGGCGACCTCGATGCTTAGCCGGGTCACCAGTTACAGTGAAATACAAAGTTTCGAACACCTGAAGGATGTCGATCCGCTGACCATTGCGAACTATCTGCGCCATGAACATCCGCAGACCGTGGCGGTGGTTCTGGCCCACATGGATCCCAGGGCCAGCGGACCGATCCTTTCCCAGATGCCGGCTGACATGCAGGGCAATATCGCCCATCGCATGGCCATTCTGGAGGCGCCCAACGCCGAGACGCTCAAGGCGGTGGAAATCGTGTTGGCTGGTCAGCTCCAGGGAGAGCTGACCGCCCGGGAAGCCAAATATGGCGGCCGCAAACAGGTGGCCGATATCCTCAACGAGGTGGACCGGGACGTCTGGCAGGAGATCCTGGACGAGATGCGGGAAATCGATGATGAAGTGGCCAACGAGGTCAACAACCTCATGTTCGTCTTTGAAGACGTGGTCCTGTTGAACGACGGCCACATTCAGGAAATCCTCAAGGAAATCGACGGCAAGGAACTGACTCTGGCCCTCAAGGGGGCCACCAACGAGATACGCGACAAGGTGTTCGGAAACATGTCCAAACGTGCGGCCCAGGGGATCATGGAGGACATGGACTACATGGGGCCCGTACGCTTGGCCGAAGTCGAGGAAGCCCAGAAACGTATCGTCGAAGTGATTCGGATCCTGGAGGCGAACGGCACCATCACTATCGGAAAGGGCAGCAAGGATGCGGAAATGGTGCCCTAAACCTCTGGCCGTTGATTCGGTAACCGGCAGGACCGTTGCCGAAGACGGTTCCGCACCGGGAGAGGGTTTTGTTCCCTGGTCTGCGACCCGGGACCCCGGTTTCGAGAAAGCCCCCGTCTTCGCAAATGACCCGCATCTTACCGGCGGAACTTCACTTTGGGACCTGATGAGCGGCAAAGAAAAAGAAGCACTTCTGGCCGAAGCGCGTCATGGTCTCCAGGAGGAGTACCAGACCAGGGAAGCGGAACTTTGTGAAAGTCACCGTGAGGAATTGGCTGCGGTCCGGGAAAAGCTCGAGGGCCGCCTGGATCATTGGAGCAGGGAGTTCGAGGCGGATCTGGCCCGGGAACGCCATGTCCTGGCGGTGGATGCTGCGGGGTTGGCTGTTGCGTTGGCGCGGAAGATCATTCGAGACACGGTGGCCGTTGACCGGGAGGTCGTGGTCCGTACCCTGGAAACAGCTCTTTACAAAGCGCAGGACTCCCACCCCCTGACGGCGATCCTGAACCCCGCAGACGCAGAATACCTGGAAAATAAACCCGATTTGTTGGCACGGCTGCGTATTGCAAAAGTGGTCTCCGACCGTCGGGTGGAAATGGGAGGCTGCCGTGTCCGGGCCGGATCCAGGGAATGGGACGCAACCCTCACGCGGCAGGTGGACACCCTGGCCGCCATCGTGGAAGAAACATTGGCTGCCGGCGAAACCGATCTTGTGAACCTGCCTGGAGAGACCGATGATTCCGGCCTGGACTAGACTCGACGGAGCGATCCGAACCGCCGGCACCATCCAGCCGGTTGGCCGTGTCTCCAATCTGGTGGGCATGGTCATCGAAGTCGAGGGCTTGACGGCTCCGATCGGTTCCTTGTGCCGGATTCATGTGGGGCGTCACGAACCCGATGTCCTCAGTGAAGTCATTGGTTTCCGGGACGACACCCTTTTGGTCATGCCCTACCAGCTGACCAGGGGAGTGGCCACCGGGTGCCGGGTCGACCTCCTCTCCCGCAAGATGACCGTTCCGACCGGACCCCGTTTGCTCGGGCGCGTTGTCGACGGCCTGGGTCGTCCCATCGACGGGGGTCCTTCCCTGGCCGGCCTTCCGCAGCGCAACCTCGGCGGCAAACCGCCTTGTCCCCTGAGACGGAAGCGGACCGGGGAAATCCTGGGCACGGGGATCCGCTCCATCGACAGCCTGGTCACCACCGCCCGCGGCCAAAGGATGGGGATTTTCTCAGGCAGTGGTATTGGTAAATCCGTACTGATGGGAATGCTGGCCCGGAACGCCCAGTCCGAAGTCAACGTCCTGGCCCTGATCGGTGAGCGCGGGAGGGAAGTAAAGGAATTCCTGGAAAGGGACCTGGGGCCGGAAGGCCTGGCCCGCAGCGTCGTGGTCGTTGTCACCTCCGATGAAAGCGCTGTGTTGCGGGCCAAAGGCGCCGACACGGCCATGACCATCGCCGAATCGTTCCGGGAAAACGACCAGTCCGTCCTGTTCATGATGGATTCCGCCACTCGTTACGCCATGGCCCTGCGTGAAATAGGCCTGGCGGCCGGTGAGCCTCCGACCACCAAAGGCTACCCGCCCTCGGTCTTCGCCGCCCTGCCCCGCCTGTGCGAGCGTGCCGGCTGGTCGGACGTCAATTCCATGACGGCATTCTTCTCCGTTCTCATTGAAGGTGATGATATCCAGGATCCGTTGGGTGACGCGATGCGTTCCATTTTGGATGGGCACATCATGCTCAGCCGTGATTTGGCCCGACGTCACCACTATCCGGCCGTCGATGTCCTGGGCAGCGTCAGCCGCTTGCGAAACGACGTGGTCCCCCAGGAAGACATCCAGGCTGGAGCCAGGATGATGAACTGGCTCAAGATCCTGGAAGACAACAGGGATCTGATCAACATCGGTGCTTACGTCCCGGGTTCAGACCCGGTCCTGGACCAGGCCCTTGAACGCGAAGAGGAAATCAGGTCCTTCCTGACTCAGGAAGTTCATGAAGGCTTTGCCACGGAGGAATGCCTGGCGAGCCTGCGTCGGTTGACGGAGGTCGAAAGATGAGTCAATTCAACTTCAGATTGGAAAAGGTTTGGCGCCACCGGCAGCGCCTGGTCGACAAGAATTCCCTGGAAGTCGCGCAGGCCGACCGCCGGGTGGCACGGCTGGCCCGGCATATTGTGGAATTGGACGGGAATATTTCCCGGCATCACCACACCCTGGAGCCATGTATAGGACAGCAGTTGCAGACCAGTGAGCTCATAACCGGGGCGGCCTGGCTGGATCACCTCCAAACCCTGAGAAGCGATCTGGAAGGCCAACTTGAAACGGCCACGCGGGATCTGGCCCGCTTTCGGGCAAGGTTGACGGAATCCTGGCGCGATCTGGAAATCCTGTCGCGCCTGAAAGACCGTCAGGAAGCGACCTGGCAAACGGTGCAGGATAGAAAGGAACGGCGGGAAACGGACGAAATCGGCCGGTCCCGCCGAAGACGGCCTGGACAGGTCCAGGTTTCCGGTAGATGCAAAGTTCTGCCGGATGATAACTGAATACTTGAGAAAGGCTCCGGATGCTCCGGTTACCGGCAGCGGCGTTGCCAGCAGTCCGGATGCGTACTTGAATCGGAACCCCGCAGGTTCCAGGAATAGGTTGATGGCATGAAAAGCGTCCTGATCATTTCGGCGGTGACATTCTTCCTCATTTTCGGTGGATTGGCCGTGCTCAGCAACCAGATCGGTGGGAAGTCCGCAACCTATCAGAGGGCGGAAATTTCCCCCACGGTCCAGGATACGGATTTGATCATGAAGGGCCTGAATGCCGAACGCGCCCTGCTGCGGTGGGAAAAAGAAAAACTGGTGACCATGCGCCAAACGGTGGCGATCCAGGAACAGGTTCTGGTGGAAGGCCGGCGAGAATTGGCGGCGATAGTGCAGGAAATCGAGTCCAAACAGCGGGTCCTGGGCGAGGGCAGGGAACGGTCCGCCGTGCGGCTGGCGAAAATGTACGAAAACATGAAACCGGCGCAGGCAGCTCCCATTCTGAGTGCTTTGGAGATGGGAATCGTATTGGACATCATGGGCCGCATGAAGGAACGGGACGCGGCCCGGATCCTGGCCCGGATGGATGCCGGACTGGCCGCCCGGATCAGTACCCAATTGAGCTCGGGGGGTGCCGGGTGATGAATCTTGATTGGCAGTCCCCGGGACAGGCCGCCGCAGCAAGGAGCTAAAGTTCATGATCAAAGTTACGAAACTTAATGGGAACGAACTGGTGGTGAACGCTGACCTTATCGAGTTCATCGAAAGCACGCCCGACACTTTGATCAGCTTGACCACCGGGCGCAAGATCATGGTCCTCGAGGACATGGACGACGTGATCCGCCTGGCGGTCCGTTATCGGGCCAAGGCAAGGATTTACCCGGTTCCGGCGGGAGGGACCGGCTCCGTTTTCGAGGGCTGAGGCATTTTCCGTTGAACTGGCAGCCAATCGGTTGCGCTTAGTGTAGTCTGGGAGACAGGAAGTGGACATTGCAACGATCATTGGTCTGGCCGCCGCCTTCGGGTTGGTGGGATGGTCCATTCTGGCGGGGGGGAACCTCAGCGGGTTTCTGAACCTGCAGGCAGCTGCCATCGTCCTGGGCGGGACCTTCGGTTCTCTTCTGGTCCATTTCCCCCTTTCACGAATTTTCGGCCTTTTCCACATCCTCAGGAAAACCCTGGTCTTTTCCCAACTCGAACCCGACGCCGTTATTGGAAAAATGGTCAAGTACGCGGAAAGGGCCCGGCGGGAAGGAATGCTGGCCCTGGAAGAGGATTCGGAGATCGAGGAAGACGAATTCCTGCGCAAGGGTCTCAGGCTGGCCGTGGACGGCACCGACCCGCTGCTTTTGGAAAAGATCCTCCACACCGACCTGCAGCAGATAGAGAACCGCCATATGGAAGGGGCCAGGATCCTGGCAGCCGGAGGGGCCTTCGCGCCGGCCTTCGGCATGATCGGTACCCTGATAGGGTTGGTCAGTATGCTGTCCACCTTGTCGGATCCCGCAAAGATCGGTACCGGCATGGCGACCGCCCTGGTGACGACCTTCTACGGCGCCGTGTTGGCCAATGCCCTGTTTCTGCCATTGGCGGGGAAACTGGAGACCAGGTCCCGGGAGGAAATCCTGAACAAGGAAATGGTCATTGACGGCATCATGGCCATTCAAAGCGGAGACTCGCCCCGCATCGTCGAGGAAAAACTGAAATCGTTCCTGTCCCCATCACTGCGCCGCAAGATCGACGACGCCCGGGAACAGGCCGCCTGACGGGACCCGTTGAAGGTCATACAAGTGCCGCGCTCGGGAGGGCGGTGTTGCCATGAGAAAACGGAGAAAGGAACTGGTAATCCACCGCAAGGTCGACGGTTGGATCATGACCTACGCGGACATGATGAGCCTGCTGCTGACTTTTTTCGTGCTGATCGTTTCCTTTTCCTCGCTGAAGCATTCCAAGTTCAAACAGGCGGCGCAGTCGTTGCAGGAGGCATTTGGCCTTCTCGAAACCCCCGATTCGGTCATCGAATTCCGTAACCCCGTTTATCCGGACCGGATCCGGGATTTCGATGACGCCGATGTCTATTACGAGATGCAGGAGCTTGAGCAGGTCATCCTGGAAACCGGACTCGACCGCGAAGTTGACATCCAACTCCAGGACAACGGCGTCATGTTCAGGATTCAGGCTCCCTTCCTGTTCGGTTCCGGGGTGGCAGAACTGCGGGATGAACCCCGGAATGTCCTGAAGGAACTGTCCGTCATGTTCCGGAAATTCCCCTACCTGGTCCGGATCGAAGGCCACACCGACAGCCAGCCCATCAATTCCGAACGTTTTCCGTCCAACTGGGAGCTCTCGTCCGCCCGTGCGGTGACCGTGGCACGATACTTTCAAGGTCTGGGACTGCCGCCCGCAAGGATAGCGGCCACAGGATTCGGGGAATACCAACCCATCGGCGACAACGCCACGGCCGCAGGGCGGGAAATGAACAGAAGAGTGGAGATTTTCCTGCAATTGGACAAAAGAGACCTGCCCCGGGGCGAGGCTTTGCCTTTCGCGGACCCGGTTTTCAAGCGGGCAGGGACCTGACCAAGGGCTGGGAAAACGGATGAAAATGCGCCGGTGCGGTCGAAAATCGAGCCGTGACCGGTGCCAGAGCGGATTCAAGCCGGTTTTGCAACCAGACAAGGAGTATGAGAATGGCCCTCAAATCAACCAAGACCCCGGGTGACGCCGAAGTGGTGGACAAAAAGGGACTCCTGGACAACAAGGCCGTTCTGCTGGGAGTCATCGTTATCGTCCAGGCCCTGGTGGCCATCGGACTGACGCAATACGTCCTGGTGCCCAAGCTCAATGTCCAGGAGGCCGCCGTGGTTCCAGAATCCATCGTGGATGTGGCTTCCGAAGTGCCTCAGCGTGGTGTCATGGTCGGTCTGGAGGATATCATCGTCACCCTGGCCGGCAGTTCGCGCCATCCCCGCTATCTCCGCATCAACATCAATATCGAGGTCCAGGATCAGGTCACCGCCGAAGCCGTCCGCATGCGCCTGGCGCAGATGCGGGACGCCGTCATCATGACCCTGACCGAAAAAACGGTGGAAGACCTCAGCAAACCGGGCGGCAAGATGAACCTGCGGGCGGAAATATTCCGCCGTCTGGACGAAAGCATCGCCGGCGGAAAATTGATGAATGTCTACTTCTCGGACCTGGTCATCCAGTAAGCGGACGAAGGGGTTGTCGTGGCGCCAGTCGATTATGAAAACCCAACCGGCGATCCGGGGCTCGATCCGCAGACCGACCTGGGTGACGCCATCGACGCGGCCGAGGAATTGGCAGGAGCCGTGGATGACGGCCTGGGTCTGGATCTGGCCGATGTCCTGAACGCGTCTTCCCTGGAAGAAGACCCGGGGGACGGGCCGGTTAAATACGATTTCCACAGGCCCCATCACATTTCCAGTCCCTTCCAGAAGAACCTGCAGGCGGTATCCGAGTATTTCGCCAAAAACGGGACCATCGAATTCACCAGCCGGCTGCGCATGACCACCGATGTCGAATACATGGGATTGCGCCAATGCACCTACGGGGAATTCGTCGGTGAACTTCCCCGGCCGACCTGCGCGGCCATGGTTGATCTGCCGCCCCTGAAGGGGCCGGCCCTGCTGCACCTGGATCTGGGACTCAGTTTCGTCTTCATGAAGAAACTTCTGGGCGGACTTCCCGAAGCGGAAACCATGTTGCGGGATTTCACGGAAATCGAACGGGGTATAGCCACCGACCTGGTGGAACGTTTCGTGGAACTGTTCCGCAAATCGATGTCCAAACTCGTGGAAGTCGATTCCCGCCTGTCGGGTCTGGAGAACAACCCGCATTACCTGAGCGGCATTTCCGAGGGTTCTTCCCTGCTGATCCTCATGTTCAAGGTCAAACTGGACAATTTCGAGGGTCCCATCCAATGGGCGATGCCCTTGTCCTCCTTCGGTCCCGTGCGCGAGATCTTCGACCCCACGGACATCAAGGAATCGCGCAACCACAACGAATTGCGGGATGACCGCAGGAAAATCCTGGACATGGTCCAGGGCAGCGGCAGCGACCTGGTGGTCCAACTCGGGGAATTCCCCACGAACCTCGAAACAATTCTCAACCTGTCCGAGGGGGATGTCCTGGATTTGCCCCAGTGCGTGGACGCGCCCCTCAGGATCCAGATCGCCGGCAGGGATGCCTGGCTCGGAGAAGCCGGGCGGGTGGGCAACAACCGGGCAGTCCAGCTGGTCCGCCAGTTGACCAAGGAGTAGACGAATGTCAAGCGAAGACAACAATCCGATTTTCGAGGAAAACCTGGAGCCGGGAGAGGCCGCCTCGCCCGGGGGGGACGCCACCGGTACCGCGGTGATGGATGATGACTCATCCTCCCTTATCAGCGACCTGGAAAACGACGTGGCGGACCCTTCCAACCTGGACCTGCTGTTGGACGTCAACCTGCAGGTCTCCGTGGAACTCGGACGGGCGGCCTTGAAATTCCGTGAGGTCCTGAACCTGGCCACCGGCTCGGTGGTGGAACTGGATCGCCAGACCAACGAACCGGTGGACATCCTGGTCAACGGATCACTTCTGGCCACCGGCGAAGTCGTGGTGGTCGACGATCATTTCGCCGTACGCATCACCAAGCTTCTCAACCGGGTGGAAAGGCTGAAGAAGGTCCTGTGATGGTCATCCCCGCGGCATTGATTCAATCGGTCCCGGCCACTTTGGCCGGCGGCTCGTTTGCCGCGGACGGGGGAATGTCGTGGTGGCAGACCCTGGGCGGGCTGGTGGCTGTCTTCGGCCTGCTGCTGGTCAGTCTGAAACTCCTGGGAAAATGGAACCGCCGGACCGGCGGGGCCGAATCCTCCCTTCTGACCGTGTGGCATCTGGGACCCAAAAGGGAGATCCAGGTCCTGCGGTTGGGCGACCAGGTCCATTACGTCTACCGCCACGATGGCGCCATGGTCACTCTCCGGACCGAACCCCTGGTCGATTTCGAACGCACCCAGGCCGGCGCCCCGGCCGGCTGATCCCATCTGGCTAGAATCTGGTCGAATTCCTTCCAAATCATCATTATCCCGGGTCGTCTGGACTTTTTCCGGTTGGCCGCGGGCCTGTCTTGCCATTCTTAACTTGTGATATATTAAGGCCTTAAGAATATTTTTACTGGGATCCCGAACGCACCAGTATGGCATGCCCATTGCCTTACCCTGATTGGGAACATCCGGCGCCCCCGTGGGGCGTGGTCATTCTTTTCAGGAAGCCGGGCACAATTTTGAATTCGCGCGACAACAATTCTTGGGCACCCAAGGGAACCCTGGTGGTTCTCGCGGTCCTGATCGGGATTTCCGTATCAGCCGCATCCGTCCGGGCGGAGGACGCCGCCCAACCCGAGCCCATGGCGACCGCCCAGGTGGGAAACATCCCTCCGGTGGCTCCGGTGATGACCCTGACCCTCGAAGGCGCGGACGGGCCCAGGTCCATGGACTCCGCCCTGAAAATCGTCCTCCTGATGACCGTTCTGTCACTGGCGCCCGCCTTCCTGGTTCTGCTGACCAGTTTCACCCGCATCGTCATCGTTCTGGGATTCCTGCGCCAGGCCATCGGCGCCAACCAGGCCCCCAACAACCAGATCATCATCGGTCTGGCCCTGTTCCTGACCCTGGTGGTCATGTCGCCGACCCTGCACCAGATGAACCAGGACGCCATCCAGCCCTTCATGAACGAACAGATGAGCCAGGGGGAGGCCTTCACCAAGGTCCAGGTTCCCCTGAAGGAGTTCATGCTCAGTCAGGTCCGTGAAAAGGATGTGGCTCTGTTTCTGGACCTGACCGAAACCGAAGCCCCGGACACGCCCCAGGATCTGCCGATGCTGGTGGTGATCCCCAGCTTCGTCCTGAGTGAATTGAAGACCGCCTTCCAGATGGGTTTCGTTCTCTTCATCCCGTTTCTGATCATCGACATGGTGGTGGCTTCGGTTCTGATGTCCATGGGCATGATGATGCTGCCGCCGGTCCTGATCAGCCTTCCCTTCAAGATATTGCTCTTCGTTCTCGTCGACGGATGGTTCCTGGTCGTCAAGTCGTTGGTCCAGGCCTTTCAGTAGGGGAAAAGGAATTCAGTCATGACACCTGAAACGGTTATCGAAATCGGACAATACGCCATGAAGACGGCGATATTCGTGGCCGGGCCGATGCTGGTCGCCGGCATGATCGTGGGCCTGGCCATCAGTATCTTCCAGGCCGCCACGCAGATCAACGAGATGACCATGACTTTCGTACCCAAGATCCTGACGGTGTTCCTGGTCCTGATCCTGACCCTGCCCTGGGCCATCAACCAGATGACGGGGTTCACCGTGGCCATGTTCAACCGCATCGCCGGAATGTAGGCGGACCGGTGCGGTTCGAACTGGACATAACTCTTCTGGCGGTAACCGCGGCCCTGGCTGTCCGCTTCGGCGTTCTGGCGGCCACCCTTCCCCTGCTGGACAGGAGAAGCGTCCCGCCTCTGTGGAGGGTTGTCCTGGCCGTCGGTTTTGCCGCCGCCCTGGCGCCCGGCATCTCCCGCGCCCTGCCGCCGGGAATGGCATCCTTGGCCTGGCCCGATCTGGTGATGGAAGCGGTGCGCTCGCTGGTGGTGGGGGCGCTTTTGGGGTTCACCATCAACCTGGTCTTCACGGCCGTCCGTTACGCGGGCTCCATTGCAGGCATGCAGATCGGATTCGCCATCGTCAACTCCTACGATCCCATGAGCAACTCCCAGGTTTCCGTGATTTCCCAGCTCTACTACCTGTTGGCCGTCCTGCTCTTTTTCGTCACCGGCGCGCATCAGATTCTCGTGGCGGCCATGTACCAGTCATGCCTGGCAGTGCCGCCCTTCACTCCGGGGGATCCGGTCGGCGGTGCCTGGTTCCTGATGCGTGAATTCGGCACCGTATTCTCTCTCGGACTGCAGATCGCCGCGCCCATCGTGATCGTCCTTCTCCTGGTCAGCGCTTCGATGGGGGTCATCGTGAAAACCGTGCCCCAGCTCAATGTCCTGGTGGTGGGGTTTCCCATCAAGATCGGGGTGGGGCTCATCACCCTGGGGCTTTCGCTGGTGTTCTTCCGGGAAATCACCACTTCGGTGATGGCGGGTATGCAGGGCCGGCTGGCTGATCTGCTGCTGGCCATGAAATAGTACGGGGAGGTGAATCATGGCCGATGAAACAGGCGCCGAAAGAACAGAAAAAGCGACAGTCAAGCGCAGGGAACAGGCACGCGAACGCGGGCAGGTGGCACGCAGCACGGAAGTCACCAGCGCCGTTCTGCTGTTTGCCGGCGTCCTGGTCCTCGTGGGCGGCAGCGGGCATTTCTCTTCGGTCCTCGGCCGGAACACTTTCTATCTCTTGTCGCAAGCACACATCCTGGGTCCGGACAACCAGTTCGCCTTGCAGGAACTGGTGCGGGGCAACCTCGAAATTCTCTTGTCGGCGTTGGCTCCCCTGCTGCTGGTCGTTCTGCTGGCGGCCGTGGGCGCCAACGTGATGCAGGTCGGCTTCCACGCCAGCACCAAGGCCATTGCCTTCAAGACCGAAAAGCTGAATCCCGTCACCGGAATGAAACGCTTCTTCCAGAAGACGACCTACTTCGACATGGTCAAACACTTCCTCAAGATCCTGGTCATCGGGCTCCTGGCCTGGGTCACGATCCAGGGCCTGCTGGAGCATCTGGTGGGGGCGGCGGTCCTGCCGCTACCGGCCATCGTGGATATGGCCCGGACCGATTTTGTGCACCTGATGGTAAAACTCCTTCTCTTCATGGCCATCCTTGCCGTCATCGACTGGTTTTGGCAAAAGAACCGGCATGAGGAAAACCTCAAAATGACCCGGCAGGAAGTGAAGCGGGAAAACAGGGACATCGAAGGGGATCCCCAGATCAAGGCCCGTGTCCGGGGCCTCCAGTACGAGATGGCCCGCAAGCGAATGCTGGCCGATGTGCCCACCGCGGACGTCGTGGTGACCAATCCGACCCATTTCGCGGTGGCCTTGAAATACGCCCCCGGCTCGTCGGCTCCCCAGGTGGTTGCCAAGGGTCAGGACCATGTGGCACAGATGATCAAAAAAGTGGCCCGCCAGTCACGCGTTCCCGTCATGGAAAACAAGCCTTTGGCCCGCGCATTGCACAAGGAAGTCGAAGTGGGGGCCGGAATTCCCGAAAGCCTGTACCAGGCCTTGGCCGAAGTGCTGGCCTACGTGTACCACCGGAAAAGGTCCTGACCCGGGCCGTCGGACAAGGGAGACTGAAGCTTGCAGCAGGATCAAGTCATCAACAGGGATCTCGTGCTGGCCAACAGCAACGTGCTGAGCGCCGGCGCGGTTTTGGTCATTCTGGGCCTGTTGGTGGTTCCGGTGCCGCCGATCCTGTTGGATCTGATGCTGACCTTCAGCATCGCTTTTTCGGTGACGGTCCTGCTGGTGTCCCTCTACATCAAGCAGCCCCTTCAATTCAACAGCTTCCCTTCCCTGCTTCTGATTCTCACCCTGATGCGCCTGTCCCTGAACGTGGCTTCCACCCGCCTGATCCTCAGCAAGGGTTCGGCGGGCCAGGTCATCCAGAGTTTCGGCGATTTTGTCGTGGGGGGGAACTACGTCATCGGGGTGATCGTCTTCATCATCCTGGTGGTCATCAACTTCATGGTCATCACCAAGGGGTCCGGGCGCATCGCCGAAGTGGCCGCCCGCTTCACCCTCGACGCCATGCCCGGCAAGCAGATGGCCATCGACGCCGACCTCAACGCCGGCCTGATCAATGAAGCGCAGGCCAGGGCCAGGCGTCAGGAAATTTCCCAGGAAGCTGAATTTTTCGGGGCCATGGACGGGGCCAGCAAATTCGTCAAGGGCGACGCCGTCGCCGGCATCATCATCACCGTCATCAATATCGCCGCGGGCTTTGTCGTCGGCATGATCCAGATGGGGATGTCCGGTAGCGAAGCCCTGAGCCGTTTCACGATCCTGACGGTGGGCGACGGCCTGGTGTGCCAGATCCCCGCCCTGTTGGTCTCCACCAGCGCCGGCCTGGTGGTGACCCGTTCCAGCGGCAGCCACAATCTCGGGCAGGCGGTCACCCTGCAGATCTTCCGGCAACGCAAGGCCCTGTTCCTTTCCGCGGGGGCCATGATGGTTCTCGCCCTGGTGCCGGGGTTGCCGACCGGCCCCTTCATGTTCCTGTCCGTGGCCACGGCTTTGACCGGGTTCATCCTGGGCCGCAAGGTGGCCAGCTACGATGAAGACAAGGCCCGCAGCCTGGAAATCGACCGGATGGCGGAAGTGCAGCCCGAAGAGGAATCCGACGGGATACGTTCGGAAGACCTGTTTGTACTGGATCGCCTGGAACTGGAGATCGGGTACGGGTTGATCCCACTGGTCGATGACTCGCGCGGAGGGGATCTGCTGGCCCGGGTGGGCAACATCAGGCGTCAGGTGGGTAAGGAACTGGGGATTTTCGTTCATCCCATCCGCGTCCGGGACAACCTCCAGCTTGGCGCCCAGCAATACGTCATCCGGCTGAAGGGCGTGGAAATCGCCCGGGCCGAACTGATGCCCGATAAACTGCTGGCCATGAACACCAGGCCGGACACGGGAGAGATCGAGGGCACCTCCACCACCGAACCCGCCTTTGGCCTGCCCGCGGTTTGGATCGACCGGGATAACAAACAAGCCGCCGAACGCGAGGGCTTCACCGTGGTCGAACCACCTGCGGTTCTGGCCACCCATCTGTCGGAATTGATCCGCATCCACGCCGATGAGCTCTTGAGCCGCCAAGACGTCAAGGACATGTGCGAATCCATCAGGGAATTCGCGCCCTCCCTGGTGGAAGACCTGATCCCCGACAAGGTGCCGGTCAACACGCTGCACAATGTTCTGCGG
Source organism: Candidatus Krumholzibacteriota bacterium (assembly GCA_039714075.1). Classification (GTDB taxonomy): domain Bacteria; phylum Krumholzibacteriota; class Krumholzibacteriia; order LZORAL124-64-63; family LZORAL124-64-63; genus JAGLCY01. The sequence continues at coordinate 34,293 of JBDLKA010000001.1, forward strand.
GCCCTGCTGCATGAACGTGTTCCCGTGCGGGACATAATTTCCATTCTGGAAACCCTGGCCGACCACGGGGGCGGCAACCTGGCCACGGATTACCTGGTGGTCAAGGTGCGCGAGGCGCTGGGCCGTTCCATCACCGCCCTGTACGCGGAAAACGGTGGCCGCCTGCACGTCGTTTCCCTGCATCCGGAAACGGAGCAGGTGTTCCTGCAGGCCAGCCGCAATTCGGAGCAGGCGGGTGGCGTGGTGCTTGATCCCGGTTTCACCCAGGAATTCCTGACCCGCACCGAAGCCGTTCTTCGTGCGGCCTCCGCCAACGGGCCACAGCCGGTCCTGCTGGTGCCCACACCCATCCGCCTCTTCGTGAAAAGTCTCGTCGAACCGACCTTTCCCAATCTGGCCGTCATGGGCTACACCGAAGTTTCCGATTCGGTGACCATCCAGTCGGCAGGAACGGTGGTGGCCAATGGAATTCCCCAGGAACAACACGCAGCCGGCTGACGGACGGACGTCCGTCGTGACCGGGCCCACCCTCAGCGAAACCTTCAAGCTGGTTCGTCAGGAATTTGGCCCGGACGCAGTGATCGCTGGGTCACGAACCAATACGCGCCGCAAAAGCAACGGGTGGGGGACCGAGCAGGTTGTCGAAGTCCTGGTCCAGAACCCGGGAGCCTTCCCGGTGGTAGCCGAGGGAGACCGCGACCCGGAAGAAAACCTGACCGGTGACATCCGCCGCGAAGTGGAACGTCTGGAAAAAATGGTGGAAGAAATATGCAAAGGGGACGCGCTTGCCGATGCCCCTGAAAAGATTCAACCGGCGAATCCGTTGGGCGAATACCTGGAGCAGAACGGGGCTTCCCCGGGCGCGGTCACCAGGCTTTTGAACCGGTTCGCAGGTGAGACGGGTTCGTCCGTGGACGACAGGCCGGCCGCCATTCGCTGGTTGGCGTCCCGGCTGGATACCGTCCCCGGGGACCTGACTGCCCCTGCGGGCATCCACGCCTTCCTGACGGAACACGCCGGTGACAGGTTGGACCTCGTTCTTCATCTGGCCCGGCGGATGACGGACCTGGGTCGCCGTGTCCTGGTGCTCTCCATCCTGCCTGATCCGGAAACACAGTTGCCCAGGTTGCGTGCCGTGGCCGCCGCATCCGGCCACGATGCCGCGGTTGTGCAGGACCTCGACCAACTGGCGGACCTTCAACAACAGCTCGACGGATATGATCTGATCCTCATGGATTTGCCGGCCCTGGCAGATCCGGCCCTGGGCGAAGGAACCCCCCTCCACAAGTGGTTGGCGGCCGATGTCCAGGTCCAACGTCATCTGCAGGTGCCCATGGACCGCGATTTCCTGGATCTGGCCGACCTGCGGGAAGCGGCGCGCCTCTGGAATTGCGACTCGCTGGCCCTGGCCCGGCTGGATGGGACCCGCCGACCCGCCAAGCTCCTGGATCTGATCGACACCATTCCTCTTCCGGTTTCGCTGCTGGCGGACAGCGCCACGGGGAGCGGCTACCTGGAGGCGGCCACCCCGGATTTGCTGTTGGACAGGATCCTGGCCCTGAAATCAGGTCCCAACTTCAAACCGGGTCTGGAAATTGAAAGCGCCTGAAGGGCGAAAGGAAATCAGACGGTATGCAGAAGTTCATCCACAACGTCGCCCTGCTGGCCAGTTTCGTGGTCCTGTCCTGCGGGCTTTGGCAGGACTGGGGAGCGTGGCTCACCGTCAAGCGGATGTTCGTTTCCTACATGGGGTTTTTCATCTGCGGATCGGGCCTTTTTCTGGCCTTCAGGGCCGTTCTCCGGTTCGAGTCCGGACCCCGGGACGCAAAGAGTGACAAGTCCGTCGGCCGGGTCGCAAAAGGTTGACGGCACCCGTACGCGCAGGGCGGCTGATGGCATGGAAAGTGCAAATGCAACAGGGTTGCACCTCACCAGAAAGGTTGGCTAATGATCGACACAGTCCAGATCGCGCACCAGGATCTCTGGGAACAGACCGAAGGCAGACACAGCCAGGAAGCCCGCCGGGACCTGGTCAATATCTATGCCCGCATCGTTAAATACGTGGCCGGAAGAATGGCCATCGGGCTGCCTCACTACGTTGAATTCAACGACCTGATTTCCGCCGGTCTTCTGGGGCTGATCCAGGCGATCGATAATTTCGACCACGAGCGGGGGATAAAGTTCGAAACCTATGCCATTCCCCGCATCCGGGGCTCCATTCTGGATGAACTGCGCAGCCAGGACTGGTTCCCGCGCTCGCTGCGGCGCAAGGCAAAGCAACTGGAAGAAGCCTACTCCACTCTGGAAGTCCAGCTTGGCCGTCCCGCCACCGACGCGGAAGTCGCCAAAAAGCTCAGTATAAAAATCGAGGAGCTGGACAGCATGGTGGGCGAGGTCTCCATCGCCACGATCATGTCCCTGGACGCCGACACCTCCGGCGACGACAACGAGAATTCCACCAGCCTGGGGGACTATCTGGCCGACGTGAACAACGAAGACGTCGAACAGATCCTGGCCCGGCAGGAGATGAAGGAACTGATCGGGACGCGCATGGCGGAACTTCCCGAAAAGGAACAGCTGGTCCTGGTCCTGTACTACTACGAGGAATTGACCCTCAAGGAAATCGGGGAAATCCTCGACGTCACCGAAAGCCGGGTCTGCCAGATCCACACCAAGGCAATTCTGAGGCTGAAGGGCAAGATCGAACGGCACGAGGGCAAGAGCTCCATCGGCCAGATAACGCAGCAGATCCAGCGTCAGCAGCAGCCTCAGGAGGGTACTGCCAAGGCAGGCACCGACAAGGCAGGCACCCTGGTGGAAAAAACCCTGAAGACCCTGGAGCCGGTGAACGTCATGGCCTGTGTGACCCTGTTTCACCTTTGCACATTCCTGACCTGAATGGCGAAAACTGGGGGGGGTGACCGGGGCCGCAGCCTGACCATTCGTATCTGTAGATGACGAGGAGCGAACATGCCCGGTGATGGAGTTTCCCTGCCGACCACCCTGGCCCAGATGGGCAACGTGGCCAGGACCCAGGCCCGGGGACAGCAGGCCTCGCCCCAGGTGACGCCCTTCTCCGAGCAGAAGGACGACAAGAACGAGTTGAAGATCCAAGGGGTCAAGGAAACCACCGAAGCCGAACAAAGCCGGGTCATTGCCGATCAGGAGGAAAACGACAAACGGAAACGTCGCCGCCTGAAACGCCGGCGGAAAAGGATCACCAGGTCAGGGAATGATCAGCAGGCAAGTCGGGAAAAGGACTTGAACAATGACCAGGACGACTCGACGCGGACCAGCGTCGAAGAGGAAGAGGATCTGGGCAGCCTGATCGACATGAGGGTTTGATTTCCCAGGAGGGAAACCGTGGATTTCACCGCCATTTGGGAAAGTATCGCAGGCCAGGAGCCCGTGTTCCTGGCGGCCACAGGATCTGTGGCCCTCGGGATCACCCTCATTCTGATGGCTGGAATCGTCCCGCTGAAGCGGGTCCGGACATGGGCCCGTCCTGAGGCCCCTGCGGAAGAGCCCCGAACGCTACCCACGGCTGTCGTTGCACCGGAACACCATCAATCACGGACCGAACCCGCCCGGAACCCTGAATTGCGGCATCTTATGACCAGATTGAGGGCCGCGGCGGACAAACTGGAACATTCAACGGCCGCAAATGCCGATTATCCCGATAACCCCGCCGATTCCCCACTAAAGAAGGTTCCCTCCGGAGTCGAATATATCTTCAGAGCCGGAACGGGATGAAAAGCACCTCCCGGAACGGTGATGCGTACCTTGGCTTGAATACGCCCCGACTTCAGGAGAAAGCATGGGCAGTTCCGTAATGGCCCCTCAATTTTCAGAGTCCGCGAACGACACCGGGGTCAGTGAACAGCTGAAGAATATCATCATGACCACCGGGGACCTGCCGGCCATGCCGCAGGTGGCCAGCAAGGTGCTCGAGTTGTCGTCCGACCCGAACACTTCCGCCCAACAGCTGCAGCACATCATCGCCGACGACCAGGCCATGACGGCGCGAATTCTCAAGATCGCCAACAGCGCCATGTATTCCTGCAGCCGCAAGGTCAAGACCCTGACCGAAGCCATCGTCATGCTCGGCTTCAACTCCATCCGCAGCCTGGTGGTGACCAGCGCCGCCCGCAATCTTTACAACACGCGCAAATCCACCACAGGGCTGAAGGAGCGGCTTCTGTGGGAACATTCCATCGGCGTGGCCTTCGCTTGCCGGTTGCTTGTCCAGGAAAGGATTCCTTCCCTGGCGGAGGAGGCGTTCCTGGCCGGGCTTATGCACGACATCGGGAAACTCGTCCTAAATTTGCGTGTGCCGGAACAATTCGATGAAATCGTCCAGCAGGTCTACAACGACAACCGGGCCTTCAGCCCCACGGAAAAAGAGATCCTGGGGTTCGATCATTCCGTGGTGGGGGCGCGGTTGATCAACAAGTGGAATCTTTCGACGGTCCTTGAAGAAACAATCCTGAACCATCACAACCCACAGGCGATGACCGAGGACAACCCTTTGCTGCTGTACCTTGATCTGGGCAACAGGATCTGCCACAAACTCGGCATCGGGTTCTTGGACGAACCGGATCTGGAAATCAGCAACTGCCGGGCCAATTCCATTCTCGGCCTGCCGCCCGAAACATTCGATTCGGTGGCCGTCCGCCTGCAGGAAACACTTGAAACCGAGATGGAAATCTTTATCTGAGGTTAAAGTATGCATTCGATCAGCTTGGGAGAAAGAGTCATTGATCCGGGTCAGCTTCAGGAGATGCTGTCCAATTTCGAAGAGTTGCCCACGATCCCGGATATCCTGTTCCAGATTCTGAAGATCCTGGACGACCCCGACAGCGGAGCCGCGGATCTTGCCGAAGTCGTGCGGCTGGACGCTCCCTTGACCGCCCGCATCCTGCGGCTGGCCAATTCCCCCTACTATTCATCCCGTGGCGACATGGCCGACATCCATCGCTGCATCGCCGTGCTCGGTTACCGGACCATCCGCCAGGTTGCCATCTGTGTTTCGGTCGCCACCAGCGTGGTGACCGCCGCAGCCCGTGCCAAAGGGCAACTTGACTACAAGGAATTATGGCAACACTCCGTGGCCACCGGCGCCATCGCCAAGCATTTGGCGGAAATGGTGGGACACCGGGAGCCGGACGAGGTTTTCACCGCCGGTCTGCTGCACGATCTCGGCAAATTCATCCTGGAGATCTATTCTCCCGAGTCCTACGGAAAGGTCATCCGCTCCCGCAGGGAACGGAACCTGACCCTGCTGGAAATGGAACGTGAAGCATACGGCTTCGACCATGCCGTCCTGGGGGAGGCTTTTGGATTTTCCTGGCGTTTCCCCGGCATCCTGACGCGCTGCATGGGTCACCATCACAACCAGGGGCAGTCCTCCAGCAGATCCAATAGTCAGGGGCACGCCGTTGCCCTGGTCGCACTGGCCGATTTCCTGGCCCACACACTGTTCCCCGCGATCGGCGACCTGGGTTATGATCCCGATGCGGCGAACCTGGGAGATTTGTGTGCGGGGGCAGGGTTGACCGAGGCCATCGTTGTCCCCGAATACGCTTCAATGCAGGACGTTGTCCGGAAGTCCACCATCTATCTCGATCTGCGCTGACGGGTGCCTTGCCTGACAGGCCGCCAGGAAAAACCTGCTGGCATTGTTGCCACTATAATGTAATATGACATATTGACAGTATCTGGTTCCATCGAATCCACAGGAACGGGAACGGTTTGCGTTCAGTCGTCTTGTTAAGCCGGAGACATCGGGTCTATTCCGCGGCGGCGTCATGGAATCTGCCCGAGGTCGAACTTTTTCTGTATGACTCTCCCTCCGAGGCGCTGGCGCGCATCTCCCTGGGAAAAACCTCGCTTTTCGTCTTCGATACCCGCGATTATCCCCGCTTCAAACATGTCGTGCGCAAATTCCTTTCCATGAAGACCGACGCCGATATGGTGATCGTCGGCCAGGACGATATCATGCCGGATGTCGCGGCCACGGATCATCAGGAAGCTGTCCGGCAGCTGCCGGCCGATGCCGACCCCGAGGAAATCCAGCAGGTTGTCGAAAGGCTGCTGCGCCTGCGCCGGGTGCGGGAGGGAAGCGGCATCGTGGGCCGCAGCCTGGCCGTGGCGGAGATGTTGTCCCTGATCGCCCATGCCGCCCCCCTGGACGTGAATATCCTCATCCTGGGGGAAAGCGGGACCGGCAAGGAGTTGGTGGCCCGGGCCATCCACGACAATTCCCACCGCAAGGACGGACCGTTCATCAGCCTGAATTGCGGGGCCATGAGTGAAGGTGTTCTCGAGAGTGAACTCTTCGGCCATGTCCGCGGCGCCTTCACCGGTGCGGTGGCGGATCATGAAGGGGTCTTCAAGCGGGCCGACGGCGGCACCCTGTTCCTGGATGAAGTCGCCGAAATGCCCCTGGGCATGCAGACCCGGTTCCTGCGGGCCCTGGAAACGGGCGACTTCACGCCCGTCGGGGGGCGGGCCACCGAACACGGCGACATCCGGCTGGTGGCGGCCACCCATCGCGATCTGGCCCAGGACGTGACCCAGGGCCGGTTCCGGCAGGATCTCTACTACCGTTTGAAGGTCGTGGTCATCAATGCCCCGCCGCTGCGGGATCGCAAGGACGACATCCCGATCCTGTCCGACAAGTTCCTGAACGATCAGAACGAAAAACACGGCTTGCATATCCGCGGCCTGACCCGCGCGGCGGAGCAGGCTTTGTTCAACCACGATTGGCCGGGCAACGTCCGCGAGCTCCTCAACACCATCAGCTCGGTCGCCGTTCTCAAACAGCGCGGCATGATCGAGCTGGAGGATCTGCCCCTGGAAATCCGTTTCGGGGAAGGGCCGGACCAGGATGCCTTCCTGCCCGTCCCGTTGGATGGGCAGGGAGCCGGGAACATCGACTTTGCCGTTTTGGCCACCACCCTGCTCGAGTTGCGCCACGACATCCGGGAGATCAAGGCCATGCTGAAAGCCGGCGCCGGGTCCCTCCAGGATTCCGGGGAATGGCCACTGTCTGCCAACGGCCGCCTGCCGGCCACCGAGGGAGTGGTGGAAACATTTTCGGGCGCGGCGGGTTACAGCCCGCTGCAGAGTGACCGGGCCGGCGATCTGCAGACCGCTGAACGGTCCCTGATCGAATCCGCCCTGAAACACGCGGGCGGCAATCGTCGCAAGGCGGCCGATCGACTGGGAATCAGCGAGCGGACTCTCTACCGCAAGATCAAGCTCTACGGTCTTTGACCCGGAAGTGATTGAAGGCAAGTCTTTTCAGATGGCTCAAAATGTCCTATAATGATTTAAACTCGTACCGAATCACCCTCCGACCTTACCCCTGGTTAGCGAGGCAAGTTATGCTGTTGAAACGGGTGCGGCCTGTTCCGGGTCGACTTGTGTGGCCAGCTACATGTCCAGTATCGGGCTTGCGCCTGGCCCTGCTGGTTGTTTTTGTCGCTCTCGCCCTGCCCGGCAGCGCCTTGGCCACCAAGTACGCCGGCGCCTTCATGGAAAACGGCGGCGGCGCCCGGGCTCTGGGCATGGGCGGGGCCTTCACCGCCGTTGCCGATGATCCTTCGGCCACGTTCTGGAATCCCGCGGGCCTGGCCACCTTGCCCGAGCGGGAACTGCTGCTGATGCATTCCGAACGTTTCGGCGATCTGATCGACCGGGATTTCGTTTCCTACACCCAGCCGGTCGGCTGGTCCATTTTCGGCGGGGAATCGGCGGGCATCGGGGTTTCGGTCATCCGCCTGGGCGTGGACGACATTCCCTTCACGGAGCATCTGTTGGACTTGATGGACACCGACAACAGCGGCAAAGTCGATGATGACGAACTCCTTGATCCCGTCACTGGTCTTTTGGCAAACCAGGATGAGATCGAATACAAGAGCGACCAGGAATTCGCCCTGATGTTTTCCTACGGCGAGCAGTTGGGTGAATGGCAGGCGGGGGGCACCCTCAAACTCGTGCGGCAAAGCGTGGGACCCTATTCAAGTCTCGGATTCGGTGCGGACATCGCCTTTCTGCGGCCCCGGATCTGGAAGAGCCTGGATTTCGGCATCAAGTTCCAGGACATCACCACCACCTATCTTTCCTGGAGTACCGGACGCAATGAACTGATCACGCCCGCGGTTGTCCCCGGGCTGGCCTGGAACCATGAAGTGCCGGACTGGAACATGAATTTCGTCATGGCCGCGTCCCTGGAAACCAGGTTCGACAACCGTCGTGACGCCGATCAGATGTGGGGCGGATCGACGAGTGCGAATTCGCACCTCGGGATGGAAATCGGGTTTTCCCGCAAGGTGTTCCTGCGGGTGGGGTACGACAGTGGCTTCAACGAGGACGATCTCACCGGCGGCGCCGGTTTCCGGATCAATCCCTTGACCGTGGACTACGCCTACGCGGGGGACACCCTGGACATCGACGAGGTGACCCACCGGATCAGCATGTCGGTACGTTTCTGATCCTGCGTTCGAACATTGAACCCGACAAAAAAAGAGGCCCCGCAAGAGGCCTCTTTTTTTGTTCGACATCCCGTGGCTAATTGCCGGGACGGTAGGCGTACAGCCTAAGGCCTGGATGGATGAGGTTGGTCTTGTAGAGGTTGTTCACCTTGCGCAGATGCTTCAGGGAAACCCCGAGTTTGCGCGCGACTCCGCCCAACGTGTCACCCGACTTGACCTTGTAGCTGACCCGCACATATCCGTCCGGCGGGACGTAGTGGCCCTTTTCCGAAGCCCGGCTGCGCGCCTTGGCGGCCAGTTCGGCCGGCATGGGGATCAGCAACTGGTCCCCGGGGCGAATCAGGTGGACGTCGCCCAGTTTGTTCAGGGTGGCGATGTCATTGACGCTGGTGCCGTAGTCGCGGGCAATGTGTCCCAGGGTCTGGCCCCTCTCGACCCGGTGACGTCTCCAGGTCAATCTTTTGTCCTTCGGAACCCGCCGCAGCGCGTCCCTGGCCTTGGATCCCGTGCCGGCGGGAATACGCACGGGATAGTCTTTCGTGTCCGGGGGACTGGCGCCGCGAACCAGGGCGGGATTCAGTTTCCTGACTTCATCGGCGGGGACACCGGCGCACCTGGCGATCAAATCCAGATCCGTGGCGTCATCCACCTTGATGATGTCGTACCTGAGGGGTGGAATGTCCCGTTTCTGGAAACCGTACTTCTCGGGGTCCTCGCCGATACGCGCGGCCGCTATGAACTTGGGCACGTAATCGGTGGTCTGGCTGGGCAGCCGCATTTTCCAGTAGTTGTCGTGGCCGTGCATCCGGATTTTCCGGGCGATCCTGCCGCCGCCGGTGTTGTAGGCCGCCAGGACCAGGGCCCAGTCGCCGAACTTGCCGTGGAGGTATTTGATGTACCTGGCGGCCGCCCGGGTCGACATTTCCATGTCCCGGCGTTCGTCCAGCCACCAGCTGAGGCGCAGGTCGTAATCCCGGGCCGTCCCGGCCATGAATTGCCAGGGGCCGACCGCGCTGACTTTGGATACGGCGCGCGGACTCATGCCGCTTTCGATCATGGCCAGATAGATCAATTCCCGGGGGAGATCATTTTCCTCGAGGATGGAGGTCACCAGTGGTTCGGCCGCGGTCTTGCGGTCAAGCCAGAACTGAAAATTCCGGCGCCCCTTGCCGGTAAAATAGTTTTCCCACTTCCGTACGGCCTGGTTTTCGACCTTCATCAGGTCCGCAGTGATGCTGGCCAACCGGGTCCCGGTGGCCGGAACCAGGGAATCGGGAAAAGCGGAATTGGCCAGACGGCCGTAGTTGGCGGCCAGCAGGGAATCCGCGTCACCGGGATGGCCCGCGTAGGCATTCTGTTCCGCCAGGATTCCCTGCAACAGCCAAACCCGGCGGTCCAGACTGCGCAGATGGGACGCATAAAGGGAATCCACATCGTCCGGCAGGGGAAGGTGGACCTGCTCCTGCAAGGTATAGAGGTGATCCTGGGCCAGATCGAGTTTGTCCTGCCCCGCAAACTCCAATGCCGTTTCGCAGAGGGCTTCCAGGTCTTCCAGACTGGCACGACCCTCCGGGCCGACCGGAAGCGTAACCACGGGTTCGTCAGGCAGGACAACCGGCTGAATGGTGTCCAGAGGTGCCTCGCCAATGGTCACGCCACCCTGGGCCGCCCAACCCTCCGTGAGGTGAGCGTTGTCCCCGGTAGCGCTAAACCCTGGGTCGCCGTCCCGCTGAGCAGACTTGCCGGCGCAGGAATTCAAGAAAACAGCTGAAGGAATAAGCATAAGCAACAGCAAGCAAAGGCGATAAGCCCAAGGCTTCCTGTTTCTGGAATTCTTGTCGTCAAGGTTGTTTCGACCTGTCATCCGTGACCAATCCTTTAAATCAGCCCCGGGTTTCCCATCCGGCCAATACCCGGTGGTAATCCCTGGGGAACAATTCGTGGCAATCAGCTTTCATGTTTCCGGAAAAATAGCAAATTCCGGGCCCTTGTTCCAATGTAGGGTGTTGCTAAAATTCTAATGATATGTCATAATTAAGTATCAATTCTTACAACCCCTGACAGGCAGACAATACCAAGAATGGCCACACCGGAAATTGCACTGAAACGGATGCTATCGGGCGAGCTGCCTTTGGAGAAGGTGGGTCCCCATCTGCGTCATGCCTGCCGGCGAGCCCTTCGTTCGGGAGATTTCGAGCGGATGCGCCTGGCGGCCAAGGTGGTCGTCACCGAATTGGCGCGGAGGGGAGAGTTGGTCGGGATTGCCCTGGACCAAAGCCCCGGTAATCATTCCGGGGGCGGGCCATTCTGCATGGCCAAGGGCAGCCGGCGGGTATTTGACCTGTCTATTCTGGGAGATGACGCGGTCATTTTTCCGCAGCATGAAACGCCTGCCAAACCACCGGCGCCGCCGGTTTCTTCGCCGGTCACCTCCCGACCTGCCTCCCAATTGAACCTGGACGTTTTCACCGGAATTCTCGGGGCCATGGAACAGGCCCAGGATCTTGAAATCGGTGACCCCCGCTCCGGTGAAAACGGCATCATCCTGGTCGGTATCCTTGAGTTGCTGGGGCGTTTCATGCCCCAGTTCCCCATGTTCATCATGTGGAACGAAGGCCAGCAGGTACCGGAGGAACAGGAACAACTTTTCAAGATCAGCACCGATGAATCGGAAACCGGTTGGCTTTCCCTGCGCACGCCCGGCCATTCCGTCTGGATTCCCGACCCCGCGGAACTTCCCGCGCATATCAGAAAACGGGACAGGGGCGCGGGGTCCGGGCAGGTATCCCACCGCCGGGCGGTGGCCGTTCCCCTGTGGGAACCCAAAATCGGTGATCGCTCCACCTCGTCCCCGCAGGAATCCGGGCTCCTGTTCCTGATCACCGACGATGACCTGACCCGCGACCTGTTGCTCGGCCTCGGGGAAAGGCTTTCCCGATTTGTCACCCGGCGTTGGCAGCACCAGAGGGAAGTCAACCAGCGGATTCACGTGGACAGTCTGACCGGCGCCTTCAACCGCGCGTTTTTCGACGCCCAGTTCCCCCTCGAACTGGAAAGGGCTCGCCGGTCGGAAGTGCCTTTGACGCTGGTCATTGCGGATCTGGACAAATTCAAGAGGATCAACGACACCCACGGCCACCAGGCCGGCGACGAGATCCTGCGCATGGTGGCACGCCGCCTGCACGAGGAATTGCGCCGTATCGACCTGATCTGCCGGATCGGGGGAGAAGAGTTTGCCCTCATTCTTCCCGACACTTCCCAGGACGCCGCCCAGGATGTCATGAGCCGATTGCTGGATTCCAGTTTCAGCACCAGCATGACCACCGAGGGGGAAACCATCGAGATCACGGCGACTTTTTCTTATGGTGCCGTCACCTTCCCGGCCGCCGGCGCGGACCCTCTTGAACTGTACCGCAAGGCCGATGGCCTGCTTTTCCTGTCCAAGGACCTGGGCCGTAACCGATGCCACTTCTGGAACAGCGACGGAGACCATCTTCAGATTCTGCCTTCCGATCCCGGCGACTGACATCCCTCGGGAAGAAATTCCTTTCCGGCACCGCGAGAAACTGGCCCCTCTGCTGGGCGTTGGTCTACCTGGCGGGTTTCGGCCTGGGAGGAAGGCTACCTTTTGGTGCTGCTTCGACGGCCATGGAACTCCAGGTGTTTCCCCTGGCGGCCCGGGGCGCGGCGCTGCTGCCGGCGGTTTTTGCCATGGTGACCGGCTGGGGTGTTGTTCCGGTCTGGCTGGGAGTTCTGGCCGGCGGTTATGCCGCGGGTTCCATGGAGGCGATCCAACGCCAGTCCAGGCATACTGCTGTTGCCGAACGGCCCTACTCCGTTGCCCAGTCCCTGGTGTGGCACGGACCGGCCATCGTGCGGATCACCGGCTGGCCGGCGAAGGCCGCCAATGACCGCTGGCGGGCTCCGGCCCGCATTCTTCACCTGGGTGATCCTGTCGATCGAAAAGGGGACCTGGACCCCCGACCCGGACAGGGAGTGATGCTGTCGGGCAAAGGCACCGCACCTGAACCGGGGGCGCGACTGACCGGGCCGTTGGAATTTTCAGTTCCCTCCGGGGCCTCCGTGCCGGGCGCCTTCGACTACCGTCTCTTTCTGGCCGGTCGCGGATTGGCATGGCGCGGCCGCCTTACCGACTGGCGCATCCTGTCCGATCCCGACCTCGTTGCCACCCTTGGCAGCGACTACCTGGGCCCTTTGCGCCGGGGGATCGTCGCTCGAATCAGCCGCCTGTTGCCCCCCGGAGAAGCCAGGATGGCCGGCGCCGTCCTGCTGGGCATCAGGGATTCCGAGAGCCGCCGTGCCAGCCGCTCCTTTTCCGATCTGGGTCTGGCCCACCTGTTTGCCGTCAGTGGACTCCATGTGGGCATCCTGCTGGGGATCATCGTTCTGCCGGGGCAATGGAGCGGGTTATCGCCAGGCCTGCGTCTTGTTCCCATCATGGTTTTCCTGCCCGTTTACGTCCTGCTCACCGGGCTGCCGGGGTCGGTCATGCGCGCGGCGTCCCTGGGTTTCTTGGCCCTTTTGGCGGCAGGGGTCGGCAGGCCCGCGAACGCCCTGCGCCTGATCGGACTCCTGTTCTGGGCCGGCACAATTTGGGACCCGGTCCAGAACCTGGACACCGGCCTCAAGCTTTCCTATTTCGCGGCGGGGGGCATTCTGGGCGTCAGCGCGCTGTCCAACGGCCTGCGGTTCTCCACCAACAGGTTCCTGGGGCCATTGTTCACGGGCCTGGCCGTCAGCGCCGCGGCCCAGTGGTTCACCCTGCCGCTGGTCGCCGGTTCGTTCGGGCGGATCAGTTCCCTGTCGCTGCTGGCCAATCTTGTCGCCGTTCCCTTGTTCGGCCTGGCCGTCTGGTGTGTGGTGTTGTCCCTTCTGGCGGCGTCCGTCTGGGCAGGCGGTGCTGAAATCCTGGGTGCCCTGTCCTGGTTCCTGTTCAGGACTCTGGGGGGTATGGCAGGTTATGTCAGCCGGGGAACGGCCGGTTTTCCGGTCGGGTTGCCGCCGCCCGATGTGGCCCTGCTAGTCCTGTGGATACTGCTTTCGGCGGTCGGTCTGTTCACATTGAACCTCCACCTGAATAATAAACTGAGAGGTTCCCTGACTCTGGGAATCTGCTTGTTGATGCTGACCGCAGGCGTCATGTCCTTTGGACCCTTGTCCTGGAAACTGGGGGCGAAAGACAAAGTCACCGCCTGGCAGTTCGATGTGGGGCAGGGGGACTGCGGCCTGATCATTTTTCCCGACGGTTGGTCGCTCATGATCGACACCGCTGGACTGTTCGGATTCGGTCGGGCCGCAGCCGATGGGCCCTTGACCCGAAGCATCATGCCCTTCTTGCAAAGAAACGGCCTCGCCGAAATCGACGCGGTGGTCTTGACCCACGGCCACCGCGACCATACCGGAGGCGCCCGCTCCCTCAACCAGGCGGTTCGTGTCGGCGCCTGGTTTGTTTCCGGCAAGGCGGGACATTCACTGACCGGTCAGGTCGACTCCACCCGCATCGTATTCCCCCGAACCGGGCAGGTGCTCCACCGGTGGCGGGAATGGGATATCAGGGTCGCCTATCCTCCGGGCCCGCTGGGGGATGACATATACGAAAACGATCATTCCCTGGTGGTGGTCCTGCGCCGGTCGGGACGGGATCTTGCTGTCTGGAGCGGAGACCTGGAACTGGAGGGGGAACACCACATGCTGGCCGGGGGCCAGGCCCCGGCCGATGTCCAGGTCTGGAAGGCAGGACATCACGGAAGCGACACTTCGGGATCTCCCGCCCTGCTGGACCTGCTTGACCCGGAACTGGTTTTGATAAGTTGCGGGGTGGGCAACAGCTACAAACATCCCAGCCATGGCGCCTATGTGGTGGCCGGCGACACCGTGGCCATCGCGCGGACGGACCTGCAGGGAACCATCCGCCTGGAATGGGACCTGGGCGGGACCCTGACCTGGCGAACCATGGCCACCGAACCCCGAAAAATCGGCCTGCCTTGACACCGACCCGGCCCCTGCCTACAATGCCGCCTGCGTCCCCCAGAATCCATTTTCCAGGGCCGGGCGAAAACCGTCCCGCCCCCCAACCCATCCCGAGGGAGTCCCCGTGGCAGCCTTGCGCAGTACCAGGGATCTCGGTCTTGACCCCACCTACGAGGGCAAGGTCCGGGACATGTTCGACCTAGGTGACCGATACCTTATCGTGACCACCGACCGTATCTCCGCCTTCGACGTGATCATGAACGACGTGGTGCCCGGCCGCGGCGTGGTGCTCAATGTGATGAGCCTGGCCTGGTTCAAGCATTTCGCCGACGTGGTTCCCAACCACCTGATCACCGCCGACCCCGCGGAATTCCCCGCCCCCTTCAACATTCACGCCAAAGCCCTGGCGGGGCGTTCCGTCCTGGTGCACAAAGCCGAGCGCTTTCCCGTGGAATGCGTGGTGCGCGGGTATATCGCCGGCTCGGGGTGGAAGTCCTATGGGCAGGACGGGACTATTTGCGGCCATCGTCTTCCCGATGGTCTTCGTCTCGCCGACCGTCTGCCGGAGGCCATTTTCACGCCCTCCACCAAGGAAGACGAGGGCCATGACGAAAACATCCCCTATGAGACCGTGGTGGAGATGATCGGGGAATCCGATGCGGCCCGGTTGCGGGACATATCCCTAAAGCTTTACAGCGAAGGCGCCGAGTATGCGCTGCCGCGGGGCGTCATCCTGGCCGACACCAAATTTGAATTCGGGATGATAGGGGGAAAGTTGACCCTGATCGACGAAGTCCTGACACCCGATTCAAGCCGGTTCTGGCCCGCGGCCGACCACAACCCGGGGCAGGAGCCTCCGAGCTGGGACAAGCAGATCCTGCGCAATCATCTGGAGACCCTGGACTGGGACCACAGCCCGCCGCCGCCCGCCCTGCCCGCGGAGATCCTGGCCAAGACCTCCCGCCGTTATCATGAAGTCCTGGAAATACTCTTTCCCGCGGAGGCCGCCCAATGGCAACAGTACCTGTAGGGGAACGCCGCCGGGCTCTCTTGAGCGTGACGGACAAGACGCGTCTGGCCGAAATCGGCCGGCTTCTGCACGGCTACGGCTACGAGCTGATCGCCTCCGGTGGAACGGCGGGGCACTTGCGGGACAACGACGTGCCGGTCGTCGAAGTCAGTGAACTGACCGGTTACCCGGAAATCTTCGGCGGCCGGGTCAAGACCTTGCACCCGGTCATTCACGGTGGCATCCTGGGGCCCTCCGAGGCCAGCTTCAAGGAAACCGAGGAGTTGGGGATCGGCCCTATTGATCTGGTGGTGGTGAATCTTTACCAATTCCAGGAAGCGGTCGCGGCCGGAGCCGGGGAAGCCGAAACCGTGGAGAAGATCGACATCGGCGGCCCGACCCTGCTGCGTGCCGCGGCCAAGAATTTCTCCCGGGTGACCGTGGTGAGCGACCCCCGATTCTACGACGAGTTGGTCACCGAACTGGAACAGGGCCAGGGAAAGACCAGCCTGGAATTCCGGCGCCGCCTGGCTGGTGAGACATTCCGCCTGGTCGCCGATTACAACGACGCGATCGCGGCCTGGTTCGCCGGTGCCGGTGACATCCCGCTGAGGTACGGGGAAAACCCCCACCAGCAGGCCACCCTGCGTCTGCCCGCGGCACCTGCTGGCGAACCGCAGCTGGCCGGAATCGGCCTGACCCAGCACGGCGGCAAGGAGCTTTCCTACAACAACATCGTGGACCTGGTGGCCGCGGTGAAACTCGTCGGCGATTTTGCCGAGCCCTGCTGCGGCATCCTGAAACACACCAACCCCTGCGGCTTCGGCCTGGGCGCCGGGGCGGTCGGGCTGGAACGGGCCCTCAAATGCGATCCCGTTTCCGCGTTCGGCGGTGTTTTCGCCTTCAACGAAACCATCGACGAAGAGGCCGCCGGTATCCTGGCCAAGCGTTTCCTGGAAATCATCGTGGCGCCGAAGTACACGCCGGAGGCCCTGGCGCGCCTGGCCAAAAAGAAGAACGTGCGCGTGCTGACGGTGGACATGGCTCGTTTCCTGGCCGGCACCCGGGACCGCACCCGCGCCTGGGGCGATCTGGTTCTCACCCAGGGTGAGGACGAAAAATTTCCGGAGCTTGACGAGTGGAACGTGGTTGCCGGCGACGAGCCCGATCCCGCCACGCGGACCGCCCTGGAAATGGTCTGGAAGGTTTGCAAGCACGGCAAGAGCAACGCCATTGTCCTGGGGGACATGACCTCGACCCTGGGTATGGGATTCGGTCAGATGAGCCGGGTCGACTCCACCGAACTGGCGGTCATGAAGGCGGGCAACCAGGAGTTGGACCTCGCAAATTGCGTGGCCGCTTCCGATGGTTTCTTCCCCTTTCCCGACGGGATCGAGAAGCTGGCGGCCGCCGGAGCCCGGGCCGTGATCGCCCCGGGGGGCTCCATCCGCGATGATGAAGTCGCCGCGGCGGCAGCAAAGCTGGGGCTCACCTTGATCCTGACCAACCGGCGGCATTTCAATCATTGAGGAAATGCCGTATATTTACATGACCGGCCCGGTCGGGAACTCCTCCCGGCCGGGCCTGTTCTCAAAATCCATGTTGACGACCGGATTACATGCCCTGCGGCCCCCTTTGGCGAGGATCATCCTTTGTCTGGCCGCCGTTTTTTCCCTTGGCGCCCCTTTTGCCAATGCTTCGGAAGAGGATACCCTCAGGGATATGCGTGCCCGCAGGCGGGCAGCCATGAAGACCATCAATACGTCGCCGGACAAGGCCGAGCAACCCGCACTGTTCGGACTGCTGGTCATCCCGGTGGATTTCGCGGACGCCAGGGTCGGTTCCGACTGGGACCGCACGTCCTTGACCAATCGGCTCACTTCGACCGGCGGACAATCCCTGACCCGATATTTCAACGCGGCCTCGAGAGGCCGGCTGGACTTGCGCATCACCCAGGCGCCGATGATCCATCTGCCTGGAACCAGGCGCGACTATTCCGACATCCATCTCAACGGGTTCACCAGGACCCGCGCCCTGGCCACCGAGTCGTTGCAGGCGGTCAGGGACCTGGGCCTGGAATTCCGACGCCTGGACATGGAAGGTCCGGACCGCACTCCCGGGACGGATGACGACGACGGGGAAGTGGACGGCGTTCTCATTCTCCATGCCGGCATCGGTCAGGAAAACGATCCTGAAGACGGGTTGGTCCAGGCCCTGCAGTTTTTCCTGGAGGAGCCCATCACCTCCCAGGGCATCCACGCCACTTTCTACGCCGTAGCCAGCCTGCACAGCGGACCCGGCATCTGGGCCCATGAAACCGCTCACCTTCTGGGCCTTGAAGATCGCTACGACCCGGGCCTGCGCCCTGCCGGGGGAAGCGAGGTACTTTCCCGGGGAGGATTGGGCCGGTTCAGCCTGATGGGTTCCGGCGCCTGGGGAACGGGGGACGGGTACGGTGCCGCCTTGCCGGACGCCTATTCGTCTTTGCAGATGGGTTGGTATGATTCACGAAACCTGGCCCACAGTGTTGATGGCCCCGACACGCTTCGACCGGGCCTGGTTTCGGGCCTCGTGGACAGGGTCTGGACCAGGAGCGAATTCGGCCCCGAGTTCTTTCTGCTGGAAACACGCGACCCCGCCGCAGCCTTCCCTTTCGACGCCGACATTCCCGGCAATCACCTGCTGGTCTACCATGTCGATGAATCCCTGCCCGAAGGAAGCCATGCCGTTGATGGAGAAAACAAGTGGCATTTGCGGGTGTCCCTGGTCGAAGCCGACGCCGATTTCAAACTTCTCCGTGGGGAGGACGCCGGCCGTGAAGCGGATCTGTTTCCCGGGCCTCTGGGCAAAACGGATTTCGATCCCGGTTCCGTGCCGTCCAGTGATGGGTACAACTCGATTTCCTTTGTGAGGCTGAACGATATTTCCCCCATACCAGGGGGCATGACCTACCGGACTTCAGTGTGGCCGACGCCGAATATCGATTTCACATCCGGCTTCCATGGCGAAACGGATCTCACCCTCGCTCTTGCGGCCCGGTCAACCGGCACTCCGGTTGCCGACCTTCGCTGTACTGTGACTGCTGTTTCCAACCCCACCTGGGGTACTTTTGCCGGTGGTCAAACGTCCGTCGCCTTCGATCTGGTGGAAGACGGGAACGGCCAATGGCGGCCCGATAGTCCGGTGACCTGGGTTCCCGTTGCCTCTGTTCCGGCGAACGGCCAAACCAGGTTCCGGTACGATTTCGAGTTTGACGGCGGCCTGGAATCCGAGACCAGGAATTGGGTATGGAAGGACAATGCCGGTGTCCTGGACTTTGCCGTGAATTGGCCGGGGGGGTGGTCAATTTCCAATCCCGGCGAAAACCCCAACACATTCTGGCATCGCTGGAACACCGGTCCCCCTTGGCTGACGGAGGACAGGACTCCGGTTCTGGCCTGCACCGGCTTCGAATTTTTCGACTCTTCCGCCTGGCCGGTGGTGACCTACCAGAATTCGGGGTACGTAAAGCTGACCTCAGGGGAATTGGGGCCCGATGTTCGTGCCGTCAGACTCATCCACGCCATGGAAGTGGAATTCCTCACCGCGAATGTCGCCATGGACGGGGGAGTGGCCGTGTGGATCGATTCCCAAAACAGGGAATATCCTGCCGAACCGCTGGCGGGCTGGCGGGGACGGATATCCGACAAGGCCGTCAATCCCCTTCACGGGCAAGGGGCGCTGATTCACAAGGAACTTGAATTAACCGGGGATATCCCCTTGTGGCGCACGGACATCATTCCTGTGCCCCCAGGGTTGCCGGGGCCCTGGCGATTACGTCTGGCTTTCGGCAGCAACACCCTGTGGCGCCAGCGGGGCTGGTTCGTGGCGGACGTGGAGGCCATCACTTCCGAACCTGCGGACGCGGCTTTCACTGGGGAGTGGATTTCCGGGCAGGGCGCCGGATTGAGCTGGCATTGGCCCTGGAAAACGGGAACACCCCAGGGCTTTGTCATTGAACACCGGGTGGATGAAGATGGGCCCTGGACGGACATGATCCGGGTTGAGCCAGCCGTCCCACCGGGTGATGATCCGTATTTCATCCCCGCCGCCGATATTTTGCCATTGCTGGGTGGGGCCCGCCGCAACCGCCATGCTTTGCGAATCGTGGGTTCCATGGACAAAGGCCTGGTTGCCACCCGGGAGATTGTTGTTTTTCCTGACGGGGGTGACGGGAAACCCGTGACCCTGGGTATTCCCTGGCCCAATCCAACTCTTGATTCAATCCGGTTTCTGGTGGACATTCCCGCAGGTGTCCGGGGAACTTGGAGTATCTACGATCTCCAGGGTCGATTGGTCCGGAAACACGGTTTGGGCGCGGGCAGCCATCTGCTCGAATGGGACGGCCGCGATTCCCAGGGTGGCCGGGCCGCTTCCGGTACATATTTTCTCCGCCTGGAAGGATCCGGTGCGGCTGTCATGCGCAAGGTGGTGCTTCTCCATTGAACCGAAAAATTCTTCTCTGTCTGGCGGGCTGGGCGCTGGGTGCCGGGAATGTCCTGGCCGGCCCTCTTTATGACCCGTTTCTCGAACGCTTCCAGGTCGGAACCTACAATGATCCCGAGACGATCAGCCTCAAGGACGGATATCCCGCCGATATTCTGGATCCCGCGGAAGTCGATCCCGTCTGGATGGCCGCCGCCCGCCGGGTGCTTGACTCCCGGGACGCCGGGTCCGGGTCCTATTTATGCCGCCGCATGATCAGCGTAGCCACTGGTCCAGCCGGGGAAACCGAGTGGCTGGACCGCATGGCCGACGTCCTGGAGCAACTGGAAAACGGCCCCCTGTCCAACCCCTTGGATCAGGACTCCGATCCTCTGTTGGCGGAACGGGCCACGCGGGACGTTTTCAACCATCTTGAAGCCGGCCGCATCATGCAGGCCGCCGCCGGGGCGATCCGGTTGCGGGACGGCGGCAGGAAAATGGGATTGTCCGACCGGGAAATATTCGTGTGGGACCTGCGGGCCAAAGCGCTTTTTCGACAAGTCGGCAACAGACCGTCCGGCACCAACAATTCCTGGCCGACCATGCTTGTGCTGGGCCCTTTCGATTCGGGGAGCGCCTGGACCTTGTGGGTGGCGTACTGCCGCGGCACCGGCCATCCCGTTCTGCCCTCATCCATGGCCGTCAAGAAGTGGGGCAAACACCTGACCCGCATTTCCCGATCCTGGCTTTCCCCGGAGGAATTGTACGGTTCGGGACTGGCCCCGGAGTTCAAAGCCGGCCTGGGGGCGGTCATGTTCAGGGGCGCCTCCAGGGATGCCCATTTCGTGAAATACCCCGAACCCCCTGCCGACAATTCTCTCCAGGGATTATGGGTCCGGGGCCGCAGACTGCAGTCCGGAGGCGACCCCGCCGTCTATGAGGAATTGGCGCTGAGAAAGGATCTCAAACCCGGTTGGCGGATGGATGTCTGGCGCCGGGCTTCGGAACTCCGCCTCCTGAAGGGCCAGTGGGAGCAGGGCCTGGAGGACCTGCGGCAGGCTCTTCAACTGGCGGCGAACGGGCACGGCCACCGGTCCACGCGCCGGCGACTGCGGCAGTGGAACGAGCAGGCGTTGGTCCTGGCCCTGGCCCAGGGGGATATTCCTGTCGCCCGGCAGGTCCATGACCTGGGCCTGGAATATTTCAAGGACAAGGAAAGAGAAGCCTTCCTCAGGGAAACCGGTCATTGGGAAGATCGGATTTCCGCCGGTGACCGGGTTGATTCCGACCCTGGTGCAGATATCCTCGTCCAGGCACGGTCGGTTGTCGAAACCGGTCGTGCGGACGACCTGGAACCCGCAGCCGAACCCCGGCGTGACCTTTTCCGTCAGGCCACCAGCAAACCTCGCTGGGACTTGTGGATCCGGTGGGGACTTGCCCTGGCCAATCCGGAACCCGTGCAGGGCCTCAAGCGGGAACGCGCCATTCTCTACGGACAGGCCCTGCAACGAATGCAGCAACTGACCGATCCGGCGGAACAGGAATTGGCGGCCCTGAAGATCATCGCCGATCGTCTGGGAAACCGAACGGTATACCGGCAAATGCTGGAGCAGGCCTTTGACCGGGATGTCGGCCTGGCCAGCGGCTGGAAGACACTGCCGCAACCCTCGGCGGTTCCCCGATTCCTTCAGGAACTCAAGGGCAGCGAGTTGGACCGGCACGCGCTGCTGGGGTTCGCCCTGGCCATGGGTGATATGCGCGGGACCCTGGCCGTGGCCGTCCAGCTGGAAGGGCGCGGTTTGACTCCCGGGGAAAAAAGACGTTTCCTTTACCCGCTTCCCGATTCCGACGCCATCCACGCGGCCATCCTGGAAGCGGGCAGCGACCCGGCCCTGCTGCTGGCGGTGGCTCGCAACGAATCACTGTTCGAGCCCTCGGTCCGTTCCCGCGCCGGGGCGTTGGGCTGGATGCAGATCATGCCCTTCCACTACGAGGAACGCGGCGCGTTGCCCGGGGAGGCCAACTGGAGAAACCCCGGTGTTTCCATCCGGCATGGGGATCAGTTGCTGCAGGAGAACAGCCGGCGTTACCAGGGCAATCCCTACCAGGCCGTGGCCGCGTACAATGCCGGTCCGCGGGCCGCATCCCGCTGGGAAAAGCAACTGGGGGGATCGCCTGCCAGGGACATCTATCTGGCCTGGATCGGGTATCCCGAGACCCGGCATTACGTGGAAAAAGTCTTGATCGACCGCGAAATTTACGATTGGATCATCCGGGCTGAAGCACCGGAACAGCAGTAGGCATCGCCTTCCCAGAACGGAGCAGGAGCATGGCCACGGGCCTTACCGGCTGGATCGCCAATTTATTCAGCAAGCAGGCAAAGGATGTCTCCCGGATCCAGCCCCAGGTGGAACGGATCAAGGAGACCAGGGGACAGTATCAGTCCCTCAGCGACGAGGATCTCCGCGCCAAACGCGCCGAATTCGTCCAGCGGCACAATGATGGGGAAACCCTCGACGAGTTGTTGACCGAAGCCTACGGCGTCGTCTGGGAAGCCTGTCGCCGATTGGCCGAGCGCAAGGCGTCCTGGGTTGTCTGGGGCCAGGATCAGGTGTGGGACATGATTCCCTACGACGTGCAGTTGTTGGGCGGGATCGTGCTTCACGAGGGCAAGATCGCCGAGATGGCCACCGGTGAGGGGAAAACCCTGGTCGCCATTTTCCCGCTCTACCTGAATTCCATTCCCGGCAAAGGCGCCCACCTGGTGACCGTCAACGACTACCTGGCCCAACGAGACGCCCAGTGGATGGGCGGCGTCCTGGAATTTCTGGGCTGCCGCGTGGGCTTCATCCTCGGCCAGATGACCCCCGAGGAACGCCGGGAAGCCTACAACTGCGACATCACCTACGGCACCAACAACGAGTTCGGCTTCGACTACCTGCGCGACAACATGGTGGTGCATGCGGATCACCTGGTTCACCGTGACTTTCACTACGCCATCGTCGACGAAGTCGATTCCGTTCTCATCGACGAGGCGCGGACCCCCCTGATCATCAGCGGGGCCGTGGACAAATCCACCCATCAGTTCACCGAACTGAACCCGCGGGTGGAAGGCGTGGTCCGCCGGCAGTTGAAGATCGTCAACAACTGGATGTCCGATGTCGAACGTGCCCTGAAACCGGCCCTGCAGGGCGGCGATGTGGACATCGACGACGAGACCGCCCTGAAGCTCCTGCGCATCAGCCGCGGCGCCCCCAAGAATCCCCGCTTCCGCAAGCTGGCCCAGATTCCCGGTATCCTGGAAACCGTTCAGCGTACCGAAGAGGCGTTCATGCGGGACAAGGCCATGTGGGAGGCCGACGCGGACCTGCTTTACGTGGTCGAGGAAAAGAACAACCACGTCGATCTGACGGAAAAGGGCCGTGAAGTTTTCGCCTCCTCCGAGGCCGATTTTTTCGTGCTTCCCGATCTCGCCGTATCCGCCGGAGAGATAGAAACGGATGCCTCCCTCGACGCGGCCAGGAAAGCCGAACGGCTGGCCAAGGTGGAGCGGGAGTACGCGCTCAAGAACGAGCGCATCAGCAACGTCGACCAGTTGCTCCGGGCCTATTCCCTCTATGAAAAGGACGTGGAGTACGTCATGCAGGAGGGCAAGGTGGTCATCGTCGACACCTTCACCGGACGCCTGCAGCCGGGCCGGCGCTTCAGCGACGGCCTGCACCAGGCCCTGGAGGCCAAGGAGAAGGTGACGGTCCAGAAGGAGACCCAGACCCTGGCCACCGTCACGGTGCAGAACTTCTTCCGCAAGTACGACAAGTTGTCGGGCATGACCGGTACGGCCGAGACCGAAGAAGCCGAATTCAACGGGATCTACGGGTTGGATGTTGTCGTCATTCCCACCAACCGGCCCATCGCCCGGGCCGATCACGACGATGTGATCTACAAATCGAAAAAGGAAAAATACAAGGCCATCGTCGCAGAGGTGAACCGGCTGCATTCCCTGGGCCTGCCGGTCCTGGTCGGCACCACCACCGTCGAGGTGAGCGAGCTGCTGAGCCGCCTCTTGAAACTAAGCGGCATCAACCACAACGTGCTGAACGCCAAACAGCACAAGGCCGAGGCGGAAATCGTGACCGAGGCCGGCCGCCTGGGCGCCGTCACCATCGCCACGAACATGGCGGGCCGCGGCACCGACATCAAACTGGCCCCCGAAATCATGGCCCTGCCCGAGAAGTGGCCCGGGATGGATCTCGATCCCCGGGAATATGAAGGCCAGAGCACGGGCCTGCAGATCATCGGCACCGAGCGCCACGAAAGCCGCCGCATCGACCGCCAGCTGCGCGGTCGCGCCGGCCGGCAGGGGGATCCGGGCCAGGCCATTTTCTTCCTTTCCCTGGAAGACGACCTCATGCGTCTGTTCAGCCCGGACCGGATCATCAAGGTCATGGACCGGCTGGGCGTGGAGGAGGGCGAGGTCATCACCCATTCGATGGTCACCAAGGCCATCGAAAAAGCCCAGGTCAGGGTGGAAACCCAGAACTACGAGATCCGCAAGCATCTGCTCCAGTATGACGATGTCGTCAACAAGCAGCGCGAGGTCATTTATTCCCTGCGCCGTGACGCCGTCGAGGGTGTGAACCTGCGTGACCAGATCCGGGATTTTATCCACAACGCGGTGAACGGCATAATGGCCGAGTGCGCCGACCGGGACAACGCGCCCGATTTCTGGGAAATGGACAAGCTGGCGCGCCTGTACCAGGGCCTGGTGCTCGCGCCCGTGCCCCTGGAGCCGGAAGAGCACCTGGACACCGGTTACGAGGCCATCGAGGACAAGCTGACCCAGTTCGCCATGTCGAAATACGAAGGCAAGGAATCCCATCTGGGAGACGACCTGGCCCGGCAGCTGGAAAAATTCGTCCTGCTCCAGATCCTGGACGAACAGTGGCGGGACCACCTGAACGAGCTGATCATGCTCCGCAGCGGCATCGGCCTGCGCTCGTACGGACAGCGGGACCCCCTGGTGGAATACAAGGCGGAATCCTTCCATCTTTTCCAGGCCATGATGGACAATCTGGAGCGATCCACCATCAGTCTCTTCTTCCGCGCCGAGCTTGCCCGGCCGCCCCAGCAGGAAGAGCCCGACCTGGACAAGGTGCAGACAAGCCACCAGGAAGTCTCCGCTTACGGTCAGGGTCCCGCTCCCCGGGAAGACGCGGCCTCGCCCATGAAGGCGGGCGGCGGACCGGCTCCGGCACAACCGGTTCACCGGGAAGAACCGAAGGTCGGGCGGAACGATCCCTGTCCCTGCGGCAGCGGTAAAAAGTACAAAAAGTGCTGCGGAGCGCTGTGACGCCGGGTCGATCAAGCGGCCCGGACTTGCCGAGCCAGGCGGGCCATGCTAGTTTTTGGCCGCCTCCGCTGTCGTCGGCAAATTGGTCCCGGCGCAAACGGCAGGCCCTGAAAGTGAAGAGATATGGATCCTGAGAGGGACAGACTCAAACATCTGCTGATCATCCTGCTGGAGGCCCTGTCGGGGCCGACCGAGGTGTCGCCCCCCATCAAGGCCCGTATCCAGGAGAAGGCCGAGGCCGCGGGATTGGACGAGGGAGACGTGCACGGGCTGCTGGACTGGATCGAATCCCACTGGCAGCACGACGACCGGCCGAACTGGGACCGCAGCCCCCAACCCGACACCCCGTCGGACAAGGCGTTCCGTTTTTTCGGGGACCTGGATTCCGACTACCTGTCGCCCCGGGGTCTCGGATTCCTGATGGAGTTGTTGAACAAGCGCCAGATCAACCGTGCCCAGCTGGAGGCCCTGTTGCAGTACTCGTCGTTCATCGCCTTGAAGCCCCTGGAACCCGACGAACTGGAATCGGTCCTGGAGCAGGTGTTGTTCCGGCCGGGACGGCCGGGGATGACCGGCGGCGCATCGGAGGGATTCGAGAACATCCATTGAGCGACCCTCATTTCCGGGAGCGCATTCGGACCGGCCGCTGATTTCAGTTGCCGGGTTTTAATTGGAAGGAACAATACTTGAAACTGATCATCGTCGAATCACCCGCCAAGGCCCGGACCATCACCCGGTTCCTGGACAAGGACTACACCGTCACTTCCAGTTACGGACACATCAGGGATCTGCCCGGTTCGGCCAAGGAAATTCCGGCCAAATACAAGAAAGAGCCCTGGCGGCGTTACGGAGTCAATCTCGACGACGGCTACCAGCCCATCTATGTCATCTCCGCGGACAGCAAGAAGCAGGTCGCCGAGCTGAAGAAACTGCTGAAGAAAGCGGACGAGGTCCTGCTCGCGACGGATGAGGACCGTGAGGGGGAGGCCATCAGCTGGCACCTGCTGGAGGTCCTGAACCCCAAGGTTCCCGTCCGCAGGATTTCCTTCCATGAGATCACCCGGTCTGCCATCCAGGAAGCCCTGGAGAATCCCCGCGAAGTCGACATGAAACTGGTGCGGGCCCAGGAGGGGCGGCGCATTCTCGACCGCCTCTATGGTTATTCGCTGTCGCCGGTGCTGTGGAAAAAAGTGCGGACCAAATTGTCGGCCGGGCGCGTGCAGAGCGTCGCGGTCCGGCTGGTGGTGGAGAAGGAAGAAGAGCGCCAGCGCTTCCACGTCGCGAAGTACTGCGACATCGAAGCCGGAATGACCAGCGGTGATTTTGCCTTCACGGCCCGTTTGACGGAAATCGATGGCGTCAAGCTGGCCGGGGGCAAGGATTTCGATCCCGATTCGGGGGAACTCAAGAAGCCCGGACAGCGCATCCAGCTTTCCGAAGAAGTGGCCGCCCAACTGGCTCCCGCCGCCGGCGAAACCCTGCCCTGGCGCATCGCCCAGGTGACACGCAAGGAGTCCACCCAGCGACCCTCGCCGCCCTTCACCACGTCGACCCTCCAGCAGGCCGCCAGCGGCCGTTTGAAGATGTCGCCCCAAAGGGTCATGCGTATCGCGCAGCGTCTGTACGAGGGGATCGGCGCCGTCCGTGACGGTTTGATCACCTACATGAGGACCGATTCGCTGACCCTGAGTGAAAAATCCCTGGCCGAGATCGAGGGCCACGTCCGGGAAAATTTCGGTCCCGAATACACCACCGGCCCGCGGCGCTACAAAACCAAGGCCAAGGGCGCACAGGAAGCCCATGAGGCCATCCGACCCACCCATGTGGACCGCACCCCGGAATCGGTGGCGGACCGCCTGGACAGCGAAGAGCTGGCCGTCTACCGGTTGATCTGGAACCGTACCGTGGCTTCCCAGATGGCCGAGGCCAAACTGGACAAGACAGCCGTTGATTTCGCCGTTGAAGCGGGGGACCGCCAACTGACCTTCCGGGCCAACGGTTCGGTGGTTCGTTTTCCAGGTTTTCTCAAGGTCTATGGCGACAAGGGCAAGGACACCCTCCTGCCGGAACTGGCCGAAGGCAAGACCGTCGGCGGCACCGCCCAGGACAACACACCTCCGGTCCAGATCGGCGAAGTGGCGTCTGTGCCCCACGAAACGCAGCCACCCGCCCGGTTCACCGAAGCGTCCCTTATCAAGAAGCTGGAAGATGAAGGGATCGGCCGGCCCTCGACCTATGCCTCGGTGATCGCCACCATCCAGAGCCGGGAATACGTCGTCAAGAAGAACGGCGCCTTGCTGCCTTCCTACATCGGCATCGCCGTCACCCATCTTCTGCGGGAACACTTCAACAAGTACGTGGACCCCAAGTTCACCGCGCACATGGAGGAGGAACTCGACCTGATAGCCTCCGGCGAGGTGGACTGGATCGAATTCCTCGACTGTTTCTTCCGGGGATGCAAAGGCGAAACGGGACTGGAACAGGACATTGACGAAGAGATGGAGAAGATCGAATTCCCCCGGATAAAGGTCGGCGACGATCCGGAAACCGGGCACCCCCTGGTGCTGAGAATCGGGCGTAACTACGTGTCGGTCCATGTGGAGGGTGTCGATGATCGCCGCGCCACCCTGCCGGTCGATCTGCTCATCGACGAGTTGACCCCGGACAAGGCCCTGGAGCTCATCATCCAGAGGGACAAGTCGCGCGAGCCCATCGGACAGCATCCCGAAACGGGGCAGAACATCTACGCCCTGACCGGACCGTTCGGTCCCTACCTCCAGTTGGGGGAACAGGAAGAAGACAAGAAGCCCAAGCGGATCAGCCTGGGCAAGAAAACCGACCCGACCACCATCGATCTGGACTACGCCTTGCGGCTTCTGTCACTGCCCCGCGAAATCGGAACCGATCCGGAGACCGGGAAACCGGTGCGAGCCGGCCTGGGCCGATTTGGACCCTACGTGGAGAGGGACCGCGTCTTCGCCAGTGTGCAGACCGTCGACACGCTGTTCACCATCAATCTCGAGGATGCCCTGGAACGGATCCGGAACAAGAACAAGCGGACCGTCCTGAAGGATCTGGGCAAACATCCCGAGTCCGGGGAAGCCCTCGCCATCTGCAAGGGGCGTTACGGCCCCTACGTGACCGACGGTAAACTCAACGCCAATATCGGGCGTGACCGGGATCCCGAAGATGTGACCGTGGAGATGGCCGTGTCCCTCCTGAAGGACGCCGCCCTGCGAAAGAAAAACGGCAAGAAAAAAACCGCGAAGAAGAAAACGGCCAAGAAAAAGACCGCCAAAAAGAAGACTGCCAAGAAAAAGACTGCGAAGAAGAAAACCGCCAAAAAGAAGACGACCAAAAAGGTATCGGCCCGGGCGGACAAGCCCGACGATTCCTGATGGATCCGACCTCCGGACCGGCCGTCACCGTCGTGGGGGGCGGGCTGGCCGGTTGTGAAGCCGCGCTGCAGCTGGCCCGTTTCGGGATCCGCACACGACTGGTCGAAATGCGGCCGGCGGTTCAGACGCCGGCCCACCGCAGCGACGGTCTGGCGGAAATCGTCTGCAGCAACTCCCTCAAAAGCACGGCTCCGGCCACCGCTTCCGGTCTATTGAAGGAAGAACTGGATCTTTTTGGCTGCCGGCTGCTGGCCTGCGCCCGGCAGGCTGCGGTTCCCGCGGGCGCCGCCCTGGCGGTCGACCGGGAGGAATTCTCGAACCTGGTCGCGGCCAACCTCGCGGCCGAGCCCCTGGTCGAGGTTTCCCGCCAAGAAGTTTCCGAACTTCCCGAAACCGACGGTCACCATTGGCTGGTGGCCACCGGACCTTTGACCAGTTCCGGCCTCATGGAGGAACTGGGAATAATCACCGGCCGACCCGCGCTCCATTTTTTCGACGCCATTGCGCCCACGGTCACCCTGGAATCCCTGGACCTGGAGCTTCTCTACCGGGCGGCCCGTTACGACCGGGGTGAGGCCGACTATCTCAACGCCGCCCTGGATGAGGCCGAATACGGGGAATTCCAGGCCGCTCTCGTAGCCGCCGAAAAGGCCGAAGTCCACGACTTCGACAAGGGCGAGTTGTTCGAGGGCTGCCAACCCATCGAGGAAATCGCCTCTTCGGGTCCGAAATCCCTTTCCTTCGGGCCGCTCCGACCGGTCGGCCTGCATGATCCCCGCACCGGCCGCCGCCCGCATGCCGTGGTTCAGCTACGGCAGGAAAACCGGGAAGGGACGCTCTTCGGCCTGGTCGGGTTTCAGACCCGCCTCAAGTACGGCGAACAGAAGCGTGTCTTCCGGATGATCCCCGGGCTTCAGAACGCGGAATTCGTTCGTTATGGCCAACTGCACCGGAATTTCTATCTCGATACACCCCGTTGCTGCGCCCGGGATTTTTCCCTCCGCGGGCGGCCCGATGTCCTGGTCGCCGGACAGATCACCGGCGTGGAGGGGTACGTGGAATCCATGACCTCCGGTCTGTTCACGGCCTGGCAGCTGGCGGCCCGCCTGAAAGGGATCACGCTTCCGGGTCTTCCCCTTGAATCGTTGACCGGGTCGCTTTTGCGGGGATTCCTGTTCGACACGACCACCGACAGGCTGTCGCCCATGAACGTGAACTTCGGGATCATGCCCGATCTTCAGGCCAAGGTCCGCGGCAAACGGGAACGCAAGCTGGCCAAGGCCGAACGTGCGGTCAGCGCCCTGGCCACGTGGCTGACCGAGCCGGATGTCGCCCGACTTCTTGCCGCACCAGGGGATGAGTGATACATTCCCTTTTAACGGAAGCCGGCACCCGCAACACGGATGTGGAGACGGTCATGGCCGACAATCCCCTCGATCCCTATCTCGAATATCTGGCTCTCGAAAGGGGTATGAGCCCCCGGACCGTGGAGGCCTACGGTCGCGATGTGGCGGGTTTTCTGACCACCGCAGTCGCTTTCGGTATTCTCGATTCCCCGCCCGACCGTTCCCAGTGGAGCAAGCTGGACGGACAGCGGGGTGTCATACGTGGTCATCTGGCGTTATTGCGCCGGCAGGAGCGCAGCCTGCGCACTTTGGACCGCCATCTGGCCGGCATACGGTCTTTTTACGGGTACCTTCAGACCACGGGAATTGTTGCTTCGGTTCCCGCCAACCTGACCGCGGGCAAAGGGGGAAGGGAAAAGCGCTTGCCGCGGGACCTCAACCTGGAAATGACGACGCGGCTCATGGAACTGCCCGACGCGAACCACGAAAGGGGCCGGCGGGACCGGGCCCTGCTGGAAATGATCTACGGCCTGGGCCTGCGCCTGGCCGAAGTCGTGGGACTTGACCTGGGGGACATCGATTTCGACACCGGCCGGGTCAAGGTCCTGGGCAAGGGGAACCGGGAACGAATGATGCCCCTGGCCGGCTGTGCGGAACGGGCTTTGAGAGATTACCTTGAGCAAAGACTCGAACCGGCTGTATGGCAGGACCTTGCTGACGGCATTCTTCGCGGCCCGGACCGCGTTCGACCGGTGTTCGAGGGCCGCCGGGGGAGACGGATCGCCCGCCGCACCGTGCAGAGCCGGGTCGCAAAATACGCCACGGAACTGGCGGGACTGGCCGGTGTTTCCCCGCACACCCTGCGTCATTCCTTCGCCACGCATCTTTTGGACGGAGGCGCGGGCATCAGGGTGGTCCAGGAACTGTTGGGGCACCGCCATCTGTCGACCACGCAGATATACACCCATTTGAGCCGGGGCAAGTTGCGTGACGGATTCACCGCGGCCCATCCCCGGGCCAAACGCGAATCCGGCGGCAAATAGAAACAGGACGAGCAGGAAACACAAACAGGGCCGCAGGGCCCGGGGAGTCATTCATGAAGGTCAGATCAACCACGGTTCTGGCGGTTCTGCGCGACGGGCAGGGGGCCATCGGCAGCGACGGGCAGGTCACGCTGGGCAACACGGCGGTCAAGCACGGCGCGGTCAAGGTCCGCAAACTTTTCTCCGGCCAGGTGCTGGTCGGTTTCGCCGGCGGCGCGGCCGACGCCTTCAGTCTTTTTGAAAAGTTCGAAGGCCACCTGGAGAGGTACCGCGGCCACCTGAAACGCGCCACGGTGGAACTGGCCCGCGAGTGGCGGCGGGACAAGATCCTGCGCAAGCTCGAGGCCATGATGGTCGTGATGGACAAGAAGGATATTTTCGTGGTGTCCGGCAACGGCGACATCATCGAAAGCGACGACAACCTGACGGCGATCGGTTCTGGGGGACCCTACGCCCTGGCGGCGGGTCGGGCCCTGCTGCAGAACACGGATCTGGGCGCGGTGGACATCTGCCGCAAATCCCTGCAGCTGGCCGGGGAAATCTGCATCTACACGAACACCAACATCACCCTGCTGGAACTGGACCCTGGAGAAGGTGACGAAATTGAAGATCAAACAGATTGAACATGCGGCCATGTGGACCTGCCCGGAAATCGTGGAGATGCTGGACCGCTACATCATCGGACAGAACGACGCCAAGAAGGCCGTGTCCATCGCCCTGCGCAACCGCTGGCGAAGGATGCAGCTTCCCGAGGAGATGCGGCGCGAAGTCGTGCCCAACAACATCATCCTCATCGGGCCGACCGGAGTGGGAAAGACCGAGATCGCGCGGCGTCTCACCCAGATCGCCGACCTGCCCTTCCTGAAGGTCGAAGCCACCAAATTCACCGAAAAGGGCTATGTGGGGCGCGACGTGGATTCCATGGTGCGCGACCTGGTGGAAAACGCCATCGCCCTGGTCCGCAAGCGCGCCGAGGGACGTTTTTCCGGGGAGATCGACCGCTCGGTTGAGGAGGGTCTGCTTGATATCCTTTTTCCGCCCCTGGCCGGCATGGAACAGGAACCGGACCGGGCCGCGCGCTGGGAGCGAAGCCGCGACAAGATCCGCAAACAGCTGCATGACGGGGCGCTGGACGACAAGGAAGTGTCCATCACCAGCGAGCAGTCGAAAATGCCCATCGCCAACATCTTCACTTCGGCCGGCGAGGAGTTCGACGCCTCCTTCGGGGAAAGTCTCAAGAACCTTTTCCCCAAGCAGAAGACGGAAAAGAAAGTGTCCGTGGCGAAGGCCCGCCGCCTGCTGCACGAGCAGGAGGCCGAGAAGCGGCTGGACATGGACCAGATCGTCACCGAAGCGGTGGAACTGGTGGAAAACGGCGGCATCATCTTCCTGGACGAGATCGACAAGATCGCCGGGGGCCACGGCCACGCCGGCGGGCCGGATGTTTCACGCGAGGGCGTACAGCGCGACCTGTTGCCCATTGTCGAAGGGGGGACCGTCAGCACCAAGTACGGACCCGTCAAGACCGACCATGTGCTGTTCCTGGCCGCGGGCGCCTTCCATATGAGCAAGCCCAGCGATCTCATACCCGAGTTGCAGGGGCGTTTCCCCATCCGCGTCGAACTGGACAGCCTGACCGAAGAGGATTTCGTCAAGATCCTGCGGGACACCGAAGGCTCCCTGATCCGGCAGTACACCGCCCTGCTGGATGTGGACAGCTGTACCATCGAATTCACCGGCGATTCCCTGGAGGAAATCGCCCGGCTGGCCGCCGAACTGAACAAACGGCTGGAAAACATCGGCGCCCGGCGCCTGCAGACCATCATGGCCCAGCTCCTGGATGATCTGCTGTTCGAGGTCCCCGCCAAACAGATGGGCCCCGTCAAGGTGGACCGGGCCTTTGTCAGCGAGCGCTTGGCCGACATCATCAAGGACGAGGACCTTTCGCGCTACATTCTCTAAATGGTGGACTCACGGGGCGGATCGGCTATTTTTAGCGGGCGCAAAGACCCCGTGACCTTAACCAACCGCTGGAGGTTAGAGCCTTGGCCGACAAGAAGGATTTTCTCGCCATCGACGATTACAGCACCGAAGACCTCAGGGCCATCCTGACCCTGGCGCGCGAGCAGAAACCCCTGGCGCGCGAGCATCGCCTGCCGCACACCCACCCCAACCGGATCCTGGCCTGCGTGTTCGCCAAGCCCAGCCTGCGGACCCGGGTCAGCTTCGAGGTGGGTTTCCGGCAGCTCGGCGGGGAAACCCTGTTCATCACCGACAAGGAAATCGGGATGGGCACCCGCGAATCCGTTTACGACGTGGCCAAGGTCATGAGCCGTTTCTGCGACGGCATCATGATCCGCTGGTTCGATCACCAGGAAGTGGTGGACCTCGCCAAACACGCCACCGTGCCGGTGGTCAACGGGCTGACCGACCTGTCCCATCCCTGCCAGGTCATGGCCGACATCATGACGGTCGAAGAGCACCTCGGCAGCATCGACGGCAAGACCGTCGTCATGGTCGGCGACGGGAACAACCTGGCCAACAGCTGGCTCAACGCGGCCATCAGGTTCCCCTTCAACTTCATCCTGGCCTGTCCCGAGGGTTACCTGCCGGACGAAGGCGTCATGCAGAAAGCCGAAGCCGCCGGCGCGTCCTTCATGATCACCCACGACGCCCGCGAGGCCGTCGAGGGAGCCCATGTCATCTACAGCGACGCCTTCTACAGCATGGGCCAGGAAGAGGAGGCCGTGAAGCGTCGCAAGGATTTCGCGCCCTTCCAGATCACCGGCCCACTGCTGGAAGCCGCCCACAAGGAACACATCGTCCTGCATTGCCTGCCCGCGCACCGCGGGGAGGAGATCACCGACGAGGTCATGGACGGGCCCCATTCCGCTGTCTTCGATGAAGCAGAGAACAGGATGCACGCACAGCGCGCCATCCTGGCCACCCTCGTTCGGTAGGAGATTTCATCAGGGATCGATCCGGCATTTCATCCAGGTTGTTCGGGCCCCGGCAGGTTGTCGGGCTGGCCTTGTTCGCCAGCCTGGTGCTCGCCGCGGCCTGCGCCGTCGTGGAGCCGCCGCCCGGAGGTCCCATCGACATGACCCCGCCCCATCTGGCGGCCATGGATCCCGATTCGGGCGCCACCGGCCTGGCCGAATTGAAGACCATCCGCCTGACCTTTTCCGAAAAGATGGACCGGACTTCCGCCGTCACCTGGCTGCACTTCTTCCCCGACCAGCGCATCCGGCAGACCAAATGGCACGGCGCCACCGAAGCGGAAGTGATCCTGGAAGACCCCCTGCCGCCGGACACCGTTTTCGTGGTGGAAGTTGCCGCCGACATGAGGGACGCCCACAAGGTCAAGGGGAGGAAAAGCAGGCGGTTCCCCATCGCCACCGGGGATTCGATACCCGGCGGCGCCATTCACGGCGTGCTCATCATGGCCGACTCGGCCGTCACCAACGGCGTGGTGGAGCTCTACGACATTCCCCCGGACACCCTGGAGTATTTCCAGCAGCCGCTGTTGCGCCGCACCGCCACAGATGAAAACGGGACCTACCGCTTCGATTGGCTACCCGTTCCCGGCGGTCCCTGGCTGGTCCGGGCCTTCGCCGATCCGGACATCAATCTTCGCCCCGGCGACAAGGAGGCCCAGAGGCTGCTTCCCGACACTCTGCGGCTGAGCAACGACAACCCCCTGGCTTCTCCGGGCGTGACCACCCTGTATGCCTGGAACACCCCCGGCCGCCTGCTGGTCGGACCTTTCGACACGCCTCTTCACGGGGATGATATTTTTGCCTGGACCCTGTCCATTTCCGAAGAGGACACCGGCTGGGTGCCCGCTCCCGAAGACGGTTCGAGCAATCCCATCTTCCCGCTGGATCCGGCCGCCGGTGGGGTCATCGGCGAGGTCAAACCCGGTCTGTCCCGGGCCATCCTGTTCGTGGACATGGATGGCGACTCCACCTTCAGCGGTATCCCGGACTCCCTGCTGGCTTTCCTGCCCGATTCCCTGCGAGTCGTCCCCGTCGACACGGTCGCGGCTGCGGAACCGGACACAACCGGGATGGGAACCTGGTATCTGGAACCCTGGCTCATGGTCGAAGGGCTCACCGTGGAACCCGGCCTGGACAGCGAGCTGGAGGTTCCGGTTCTTCCCTATTACCTCACACCCTGGACTCCGCCGGAGCCCGAACCCGCTGCCGCCGACAGTGTGGAAGCCGACGTTACCGGCACGCCGAAGGAGGGGGAATGATTCACCGGATCCCTTTCAGCAAAATGCACGGCGCGGGCAACGATTTCATCATGATCGACCAGCGTGACCTCGGCGCCGTTCCCTTGGGTGATGAATTTATCGCCTCGTTGTGCGACAGGCGCAAAGGCGTGGGCGCTGACGGGCTGATCATCATCGGACCTGGATCCACCCCGGGTGCGGCCTTCCGCATGACCTACTTCAACGCCGACGGCGGCGAAGCGGAAATGTGCGGCAACGGGGCGCGCTGCAGTGTAAGTTTCGCCCGGCAGATCGGTCTGATCGAGGATAATGCCGCTTTCGACACCGCCGCCGGTCTCCTGCAGGGCATCTGGCACGGGCACGAGGACGTCGAAGTCACTCTGACCTCCTGGCAGGACCTGAAGTTGGACCTGGAACTCGGGGAGACTCCCTGGCCCGCCCATCATTCCTGCAACACGGGCGTTCCCCACGTCATCATTCCCGTTGATGATGTCGAGGACATCCCGGTCCAGGAGTGGGGCGCGCAGCTTCGCCACCACGAGTTGTTTGCACCCCGGGGCACCAATGTGAACTGGGTGGCCGCGGCGGCGGGTACGGACCATTTCCTGATCCGCACCTACGAACGCGGCGTGGAGGCCGAAACCCTGGCCTGCGGGACTGGCGCCTCGGCCACGGCGGTGGTACTGTGCCGACTGGGCCTGGCCCACAGCCCGGTCACCTTGTGGACCCGGGGTGGGGACCGGCTGATCGTCAGTGTTGACCTGGAGAATAATTCGCTGCGCCTGCGCGGGCCGGCGGTGACCAGTTTTCAGGGAGAGGTCTTGATCGATGAGTAACAAAACCTGGAACATGCCGGACGGCGTCTACACGGCCCTGGTTTCGCCTTTCACCAAAGGCAGGTTCGACCAGAAGGCCTGGCGGGTCCTCGTCCAGCGGCAGATCGATGCGGGCGTGGCCGGAATCGTTCCCGCGGGATGCACCGGCGAAGCCGCGACGTTGACCCTCGAGGAACGGGAGTGGATGATCCGCACCGCGGTCGAAATGTGCGCGGGCAAATGCGCCGTCGTGGCGGGATCCGGTTCCAACTCCACCGAACTGACCGTCGAAATGACGCGCAAGGTCAAGGAGTGGGGGGCCGACGCGGCCATGCTTATCTCCCCCTACTACAACAAGCCCCAGCAGCACGGCCTGCTGGCCCACTATCGCACCGTGGCCAGGGGTGTCGACATTCCCATCGTTCTGTACAACGTTCCCGGACGCACGGCGGTCAACATCCTGCCCGAAACGGCGGCCCAGCTGGGCGCCGAACCCAACATCGTCGCCCTCAAGGAAGCCAGCGGCAGCCTGCCGCAGATCGAAGAGGCCATCGGTCGCTGCGACCTGAAGGTCTATTCCGGTGACGACGGCCTGAATTTCCAGATTTTCGGACTGGGCGGCCGGGGCGCCATCAGCGTGGTCAGCAACCTTCTGCCCGGAGCCATGGTCCGCCTGTGGCAAGCCTGGGCCAAGGGCGACATCAACCAGGCCTGGCCCATGAGCCGCGCTTTCGATCCGGTCACCACCGCCTGCTTTGTCGAAAGCAATCCGGTGCCCGTCAAGGAGCTCCTGTCCATGGCCGACCTGTGTCAGCGCGACACCCGCTTGCCGCTGGTTCCCGTCAGTGAAAAGAGCCTGACCTACCTGGTCCAGTTCTTCGAGGGGACCCTGAAGGATCTGATGGACCGCGACCTGGCGGGTGAGGCGTGATTCCCGTCGCCGTCCACGGCGCCGAGGGACGCATGGGGCTTCTGATCACCGAACTGGTATCACAGGCCGATGACATGGATCTTGTCGGTCTGGTCAGTGAACCCGGCAAGGGCAAGGGGCCGGGCGATTTCCATCCGGAGCTGTCTTTGACCGGTCAGGACGGGATGGCGAACGTCCTTCCTTCCGGTTGCGTGATCATCGACTTTTCCCTGGCCAACGCATTGGATGGCCTCCTTGACCAGGGTCGGAAACTCGGGGCGCCCCTCGTGGTCGGCACAACCGGTTTTTCGGAAGAGCAACAGGAAAAGCTCACGGCCTACGCCGGTGATTTCCCCGTGGTTCAGGCCGCCAATTTCAGCGTGGGGATTCCCGCCCTGCAGATGCTCCTTCAGCTTCTGGCCCGGACCCTGCCCCAGGGGTTCGACGCCGAGCAGGTCGAGACGCATCACATCACCAAACTGGACAAGCCCAGCGGCACGGCCAGGACCCTGGCCCAGACCTACCAGGGGTTACGGGGCGGGTCTGAAGTGCCGACGCATTCCCAGAGGCTGGGAGGCGTCATCGGCGAACACACCTGGACCTTCAGCGACCAGGAGGAGACCCTGGTGCTGACCCATCGGGCCCATTCGCGACAGGCTTTCCTGCGCGGCATCCTGCCCGCGGCGCGCTTTGCCGCCAGTCCGGCGGCGGCACGTGAAAAAGGTCTGTTCGGGTTGGTGGATGTGCTGAAAAAAATGGCCGCTCCGGCTTGAACCGGACCGGCCACGAGGCGGGATAACCCTACTTGGCGGCAGCCGCTGCCATCCGGCTCTTGAGCCTGGCGGCGCGTTTCTTGGGCATGAGCCCCTTGCGGGCCTGCGTATCGATCAGGCTGTACATGCTGGTCAGTGAGGCGGCCTTGTCCTCGGCGCCGGCCTTTTCGATCTCCGAGCGATAGGTCTTGATCCGGGCGCGCATCATGGCCCGGTTCTGCCGGTTCCGCTCGTTGCGTTTCTTGTTGGTGATCAGCCGCTTCTTGCAACTTTTATTATGGGGCACTTTCAAACCTCCGTTAAAGACTTACAGGCGGGGCAATTTAACAGGACAATACAGGCATGTCAAGGGAACCGAAGTCCAAATCCACACCTGAAAAGCAGCCTCCGGCTCCCGAGGGACGGCTCAGGGCCAAGCTGAAACTGCTGCCCGAGGCCCCGGGAGTCTATCTCCACAAGAATAAACAGGGCCGGGTCATATACGTCGGCAAGGCCGGAAAGCTGAATCAGCGGGTCCGTTCGTATTTTCATGCCGGCGGGGACAAGGACGCCAAAACAGAGATCCTGGTCAGCAAAATCAAGGATTTCGACTATATCGTCACCGATACGGCCACCGACGCCCTGGTCCTGGAAAACCAGCTCATCAAGGAATACCGGCCCCTCTACAATGTCCGTCTGAAGGACGACAAGCAGTATCCCTACCTGCGGATCACCCTCAACGAACCCTATCCCCGGGTCGGTGTCGTTAGGCGTATTGCCCGGGACGGGGCCCGCTATTTCGGCCCTTTCACCGATGTGGGAGCCATGCGGGAGACCCTGAAATTCGCGGCCGGAGCGTTTCAGATCCGCACCTGCCACCTTGATCTGCCCGGGCAGACGGTCGAAAGGGCCTGCCTGGACTACCAGATCGGCCGGTGCAGCGCTCCCTGCGTGGACTATGACAGCCAGGACGACTACCGGGCCAAGGTCAGGCGGATGGTTCGCTTCCTGTCCGGGGCGGAAAAGGAGGTCATCGAGGAATTGAGGGCCGAAATGGAGGCTCATTCCACCGGCCTGCGCTTCGAGGCGGCGGCCCGGTTGCGGGATCTCATCGCCAAACTGGACCGCACCACCAGCCGCAGCCGTCCGGTGGCCGGCATCCGGGGCGATTGCGACCTGATCGGCCTGGCCCGGGAAGGGCAGGATGCTTCCGGGGTGATTTTCCGGGTGCGTGGGGGGCATATCCTGACCACCCATCATTTTCTCCTGGCCGACAAACTGGACCAGGGTCTGGACGTCTTCATGGCCCAGCTTCTGCGCGAGTACTATCCACGGGCAGGTGACATCCCCAAGGACATCCTGCTTTCCCACGCGGTGGACCAGCCGGACGCCTGGGGGGAATGGCTGGCCGGACTCAGGGACGGTAAAGTGACCCTGCGGGTTCCGGTCCGGGGGGCCAAAAAGGAGGCCGTCGAGTTGGCCCGGACCAACGCGGCCTTCAAGCTCCGTGAGGTCAACCTGCGCCGGGCCCTGACCGCGACCCACCAGGTCACTCCGGGTGACATCCAACTCCAGGAAGCCCTGGACCTGCACTCGGTGCCCGAGACCATCGAATGCTTCGACATCTCCAATTTCCAGGGCAAGGAAACGGTGGCCTCCCTGGTCTACTTCAAGGGCGGCCGGCCCCTGAAAAGCCGCTACCGCAGGTTTCGCATCAAGACGGTCGAGGGCGTGGACGATTTCGCCAGCATGAAAGAGGTTCTGACCCGTTACTACGGCCGCCTGGTGGAAAAGGAATTGGATCCCGCCCACCTGGTCGTCGTTGACGGTGGGGCGGGACAGCTGGGCGTAGCCCGCGAGGTCCTGGCCCAATACGGGTTTCATGAAACCCAGCTGATCGGCCTTGCCAAGAGGGAGGAAACCATCCACCGCGAGGGCGGTACCCTGAATCTGTCGCGAGGCAGCGAAGCCCTCAAGCTGCTGCAGCGCGTCCGGGATGAAGCCCACCGTTTCGCCATCACCTATCACCGGTTGCTGCGCGACCGGAACACGACGGCCAGCGAACTGGATCTCATTCCCGGCATCGGGCGGATCAAGAAACTTTCCCTGCTGCACCATTTCGGTTCCGTGGCCCGAATCCGGAACGCCGGTGCCGAGGCTTTGGCCGAAGTGCGGGGTATCAACCGCCACGACGTGGTGGCCATCCGGGAATTTTTCGCCAAAAGATCGGAGCCGGAAACATGACGCCTTCCGCCTGGGACCAGGCCCTGGACAATTTCCTGGCCCACTGCGGCGCGGAAAAGGGGCTGGCCGCGGCCAGCCTGGAGGCGGCCCGTTTCGACCTGGCCCGGCTGCGGAAGTGGGCCGAAGCGGAGGGCATCGGCGGTCCCTTGGCGATCCGCGACAAGCATCTGCGGGCCTTTCTCCTGGAGTCCGCCGGTGAGCTCGCCGCCACATCGCGGGCCCGTCTCCTTTCGACCCTGCGGGCATTTTTCAGGTTTCTCATGTCCGAGGGCCTGACGGACATCGATCCCACCAGCACGCTCATCGCCCCCCGGCGGGGCCGGAAACTTCCCCCGGTACTGACTCTCAAGCAGGTCGTCAGGCTGATCGAGGCGGTGGACGGAGCACGCCCCGCGGACCTGCGTGACCGCTCCATCCTCGAAGTCCTGTACGGGTGCGGCTGCCGGGTCAGTGAACTTTGCGGACTTGACGTGACCGACCTCGATCGCTCCGAAGCCACCCTGCTGCTGCGGGGCAAGGGCCGCAAGCAACGCCTGGTCCCGGTGGGCGAACCCGCCCTGGAGGCGATGGGCCTGTACCTCCGCGCCGGGCGTCCGGAACATCTGGGGAAAAAATCCTGCGCCGCCCTTTTTCTCAACCAGAGGGGCGGCCGGTTGTCGCGGGTTTCGGTCTGGAACCTGCTCAAGAAAGCCGGTGCGGCGTCGGGGATGCCCGAAGGCCTGTCACCCCACACCCTGCGCCACACCTATGCCACCCACCTGCTGGAGGGTGGGGCCGACCTCAGAATCGTGCAGGAACTGCTCGGCCACGCGGATATCGGCACCACCGAGATCTACACCCATATCGACCGGGCCTGGCTCACCGAGGCCTGGCTGGGGGCCCATCCGCGGGCCAGGGAAAAATAGCCCGGACCGGGCCTCCGTCCCTTGAGCAGGGATCTTTGACATGGGGTCCCGCCGATGGTACTGTTCCCCGATCATTTAAAGGCTTTCTACGGACGGGACACGGCGTTTCAGTGGTTGATCGCCTGGCTGCCAAACGGCTGGCGCCGGCCTCTTGCGGCGTCGGGAAGGGTATCGGACTTGGATCAGGACAAAGCCAAAACTCCAGCCGGCCGGAAGGTCATCCTCAGCGGCATGCGCCCAACCGGACGGTTGCACTGGGGCAATTACACGGGTGCCCTTGAAAACTGGAACAGGCTCCAGGAGGAGTACACCTGCCACTTCATGGTTGCCGACTGGCACGTCCTGACCACGGCGCTGGACAAGGCCGCGGAGATCCAGGACAACAGCAGGCAGATGTATCTCGACTGGCTGGGGGCCGGGCTCGATCCCGAGAATTCGGTGCTGTTCATCCAGTCCCGGATCAAGGAACACGCGGAACTCTTTCTCCTGCTGTCCATGATGATCAGCATGGGCCGGCTGGAACGGAACCCGACCTTCAAGGAACAGATCCGCGATCTGAACCTGGGCAATGAAATCAGTTTCGGACACCTGGGCTATCCCGTTCTGCAGGCCGCGGACATCCTCATGTACCGGGCCCACGCCGTGCCCGTGGGCGAGGATCAGCTGCCCCACCTGGAACTCACCCGGGAGATGGCCCGGCGTTTCAACCGGATTTTCGGTGACGTCTTTCCCGAACCGGAACCGCTGGTTACCAGATTCGCGCGCTTCCCCGGCACCGACGGCAAGCGGATGAGCAAATCCCTGGGCAATACCATCGAGATCTCAGCTTCCCCGGATGAGATCCGGCAGAAGATCAGGCCGGCCTTCACCGATCCCGCCCGACAGAGGAAATCGGATCCGGGGAACCCGGAAATCTGCGCCATCCATACCTGGTATCAGAAATTCATGCCGGAAGCCGCCGAGGAAACCGCCCAGGAGTGCCGCACCGCGGCCCGGGGCTGTGTCGACTGCAAGATGAAGCTCGCCGACGGGGTCATCGAGCATTTCGCGCCCTTGCGGGAACGCCGGGCCGAGTTCGAGAAGGATCCCGTCAAACTCGATGAAATCATCCGCCACGGCTGCGAACGCGCCGGTGTGATCGCCGCCGGGACCATGGACGCCGTCCACGACGCCATGGGCATCGGTTGAAAACGGAACGAGGTTCATTCAGCATGGTGGACAACACCAACGAAGAGACAGCCAAGGACGGGGGACCCGAATCCTGGAACCTGGAATCACTGCCGCCGGAGTTGGACTACTTCCGCTCCAGCGAGGCCTACCAGGTTGAATTGACCGGGTTCCAGGGACCCATGGACCTGCTGCTGCACCTGATCGACCGGGAACAGGTGGACATCTACGACATCCCCATCTCCCGCATCACCGACCAGTTCATCCAGCACATCGAGATCATGCAGACCATCAGCCTGGACAAGGCGGGCGAATTCATCGCCATGGCGGCCACGCTGATGGTCATCAAGATGAAGATGCTCATGCCTTCCCACACCGGCGACGAGGACGAGGACGAAGAGGATCCCCGCGCGGAACTGGTGCGGAAACTCCTGGAGTACCGGCGCTTCAAGGAAGCCGCGGAATCGCTTCAGAACCGGGAATCCGAAAGGCGCCAGTACCACCTGCGCAAGACCCGTTTCCCCTTCACCGAAGACCTGGATCTGGAGCCCAAACTCCGGATCGAGATGTATGATCTTCTTTCGGCCCTGGCCGGCATTTTCGACCGGATGCAGGCCCGCACCGTGCATGACGTCGTGCGCGAGGCCTTCACCGTCGAGGAGAAGATGTCGCTCATCGAGGAAAAGGTGGGGTCCGGCGGGACCGTCCGCTTCGAGGAGCTGTTCGCCGGCGATACGATCAAGATGGAAGTCATCGTCACCTTCATCGCCATCCTGGAAATGGTCAAGCGGGGGCGGCTGCAGTTCATGCAGACCGAATCCGGAGGACCCATCTGGATCCAGCATCCCGGCGTTGACGAAGAGGTGGGCGAGCAGGTCGAACTGACCACCCTGGACGAGGACCACGCCACCGAACAACTGCCCGACGATACTGCCAACGAATTGGAGAACGAATCTTGAAAAGGGAACTGGAAGCCCTGCTCTTCGCCACCGACAGCCCCCTGACCGCGGCCCGGCTGAAGAAGATCTTCCCGGAAGCCGAGACCGCGGATTTCAAGCAGCTGATCGGCGAACTGCAG
The DNA here is from genome assembly GCA_039714075.1 of Candidatus Krumholzibacteriota bacterium. Classification (GTDB taxonomy): domain Bacteria; phylum Krumholzibacteriota; class Krumholzibacteriia; order LZORAL124-64-63; family LZORAL124-64-63; genus JAGLCY01. Next base: position 77,500 of record JBDLKA010000001.1, read on the forward strand.
GAGGAATTCGAATCTTCCGGCCATGCCTTCACCGTGGTCGAGTTCGGCGGCGGCTGGCAGATCGCCACCAAACCGGAATTCTCTCCCATCGTGGAAAAGCTGCTGAAGACCCGGCGGTTCACCCGGCTGTCCAAGGCGGGGCTCGAGGTCCTGGCGATCATCGCCTACCGGCAGCCCATCACCCGCCTGGAGGTGGATGAGATCCGCGGGGTCAACAGCAGCGGCGCCATCAGCACCCTGACCGAACGCAATCTCGCAGCCGTGGTCGGGCGTTCCCAGACCGTGGGCAACCCCCTGCTTTACGGCACCACGAGGGGATTCCTCAACCACCTGGGCCTTAAGGGACTGAACCAGCTGCCGGACCTGCCGGACATCGAGGGCGTCATGGCCGATCGTGACGAGTTGAAGGATTTCGCCAGCCAGGTCGGGCGCGATCTGTCCGAGGAGGAGTTGGAGGAATACTTCGCCACTCCCGAGGAAAACGACACTCCGGCGGACAACGAACCGCCTACGGTTGAGGATGCTCCGGAAGATTCCCCTGAGGACACTCCTGAAGACACGCCCAAGGTCAACAGTGACTCATGACCAGGGCATGCGCCTGAACCGCTTCCTGGCCCGGGCAGGGCTGGGCTCCCGCCGTTCGGTGGAAAGCCTGGTCACCACGGGCAAGGTGGCCATCAACGGGAAAAAGGTCACCGAACTGGGGCGCCGGGTCCTGATCGGATCCGACCAGGTCACCGTCGACGGACTGCCGGTTACCATACCCGAAGGCTTTCGGGTCTACGCCTTCCACAAACCCCAGGGTGTCGTTTCCACGCTGGGGGCCCAGGGCGGCCAGCCTTCCCTTTTACCCTACCGGCGTCAATCGGATCTGCCGGATCGTTTTATGCCTGTCGGACGCCTTGACTCGGAGACCACGGGGTTGCTCCTTTGGACTGATGACGGCATCCTCAACCAGGATCTCTGCCGGCCCCGGTCCGGACTCTGGAAAACCTACGAGCTCGAGCTCAACGAGGAAGTGAACCGGGACAAGATCAAGACCCTGACGCAGGGTGGCATTGAAATCGACGGGCGGCCCTGCCTGCCGTGCCGTTTGAAGATGAAACCCGGCGGGACCACCCTGCATTGGGTCATGGAAATCCATGAAGGGCGCCGGCGTCAGATTCGCCGTATGTTTCGGGCTGTGGGGCTGCGGGTCCTGAAGCTTCACCGGGTCGCCGTCGGTCCGGTCAAGCTGGGCAACCTCCGTCCGGGCGATTTCCGCAAACTGGACCACAACGAGGTGGAAAAACTGCGCGGTCAGCTGGAAAGCGATAAATGATTCCATCCGACCCGCATCGTGTGGAGCGAAGGGAAGTGCCGATGGTTTTCAAGACGATGGATTTCAAAAGTCTTTTCCGTCCCGGGATCGTGGCCTCCAAACCCTACAGCCCGGGCCGCCCCATCGAGGAAGTCCAGCGCGAGCTGGGACTCGACCGCGTCATCAAGCTCGCCAGCAACGAGAACCCCGAAGGCCCCCTGCCCGCCGTGGTCGAGGCCATAAAAAAGGCCGCCCTGGAAATCAACCGCTACCCCGACGCGGCCTGCTATGAACTGACCCGGAAACTGGCGGCCCATCTGGGCGTGGAACCCGGTGCGCTGATTTTCGGCAACGGCAGCAACGAAGTCATCGACATCATGATCCGGGCCCTGGTTTCCCCCGGCGAAAACGTGGTGTTCAGCCACCACAGTTTCATCGTCTACCAGCTGACCACCAAGGTTCATTTCGAGTGCGGGAACCCGGTGCCCCTGACCGCAGACGACAAGCACGATCTGGGCGCCATGGCCGCCGCGGTCAATGACCGGACCAAACTGGTCATTGTCTGCAACCCCAACAATCCCACCGGGACCTACAACACCCTGGACGAATTCAAGGCTTTCCTGGAAGAGATTCCGCCCAATGTGATCGTGGCTGTCGACGAAGCCTATTTCGAATATGTTTCGGCCACGGACTACCCGCAGACCATGGCCCTGTTAAAGGATCATCCAAACCTTGTTCTTTTGCGGACTTTCAGTAAAATCCACTCACTGGCCGGGCTGCGGGTCGGGTACGGCATCGGCCATCCCGATCTTATCGGCGAACTCCAGAAGACCCGCGAGCCCTTCAACGTCAACATGCTGAGCCAGGTCGCGGCCATGGCCTGCATCGACAACTGGCACGAGGTCGAAGGGCGGGCCCGGCGCAACCGGGAACAGCTGGAATGGATGGAAGGCGAGTTGGCCGCGCTGGGGCTCGAAGTGGTGCCCAGCCAGACCAATTTCATTCTGGTCCGCACCCCCGGCAACGCCGGGGAATTGACCAAGGCCCTGCTGCACAAGGGCGTCATCGTCAGGCCCATGGATGCTTTCGGCCTGGGTGACGGGTCCCTGCGCATCAGCGTCGGACTGCCCGAGGAAAATCAACAGTGCCTGCAGGCACTCAAGGAGATCCTGTCCTGATGGGCGCACCACAACCAGGAAAATCAACACCCCTGGTCAGCAGGAAACCCGGCCAGGAGTCCACCGTCGTGGCCGTGGGCGACGTGCGGTTCGGCTCTGCCCGGGTCGTTCTCATCGGCGGTCCCTGTTCGGTGGAAGACCGGGAGCAGATGATCCGCACCTCGGCCCACGTGGCTGCTGCCGGGGGCGCCATGCTGCGGGGCGGCGCCTGGAAACCCCGCACCAATCCCTACGACTTCCAGGGGCTAGGCCCCGCCGGACTGGAACTGCTGGCCGAGGCGCGGAAGGCCTCGGGCCTGCCGGTGGTGACCGAGGTCCTGGATCCCCGGGACGTGGAACTGGTGGCCGGTTTCGCCGACATGCTGCAGATCGGCAGCCGCAGTATCCAGAATTTCCCCCTGCTGCGCGAAGTGGGGGCCAGCGGCAAACCCGTCCTGTTGAAGCGGGGGATGATGACCACGGTCAGCGAATGGCTCAGCTCGGCCGAATACGTCCTGGCGGCGGGGGGCGCGGATCTCGTCTTCTGTGAGCGGGGCATCCGCACCTTCGAACCGGCCCTGCGCAACACCCTGGACATCGGCTCGGTGGCCGTCCTCAAAGAGACCACCCATCTGCCCGTGATCGTGGACCCCAGCCATGCCTCCGGCGATGTGCGCTACGTGGGCGCCCTGGCCCGCGCCGCGGTCGCCGCCGGCGCGGACGGTCTGCTGGTCGAAACACATTGCACACCCGCCCAGGCCCGCAGCGACGCCGCCCAATCCCTTGATCCATCCCAGTTCGAAGACCTGGCCGAATCCTGCCGCGCCGTCGCCCGCGCCGTGGGCCGGGATCTCTGAAATGGCCGCTCCCCTGACTGACGAATTCCCGCCCTTGGATCCCGGGTTGATGCCCCGGGACGCGGTCATCGCCATCGACGGTCCCGCCGGCTCGGGGAAATCGACCACCGCCCGCGCCCTGGCCGAAACCTTCGGACTCCTGTACATCGACACCGGCGCCATGTACCGGGCCCTGACCCAGGCCGCCCTCGGTGCGGGCATCTCGCCCGGTGACGAAAATGCGCTGGTCGATCTGCTGGTCCAGGCCCGTCTGGAACTCAAGCCGGCCAAGGGCGAAGTCACCGTGTTCTGGAACGGGAAGGACGTGTCCCGGGCCATCCGCACCCCCGAAGTGGAGTCCTCGGTTTCCCTGGTCAGCAGCCATCCATCCGTGCGCAGGAACATGGTGGAGCGCCAGCAGGCCATCGGGCGCCGGGGCGGCGTGGTCATGGAGGGCCGGGACATCGGCAGCGTGGTGTTCCCCCTGGCCACGGCCAAGATTTTCCTGTCCGCTTCCCTTGCCGCCCGGGTCGAGCGCCGGTTCAAGCAGTACCAGCAACGGGGCCTGCAGGTTTCCGTCGAGGACCTGCGGCAGGATCTGGCGGAACGGGACCGGCAGGACAGCGAACGGGAAACCAGCCCGCTGATGGTGTCACCGGACGCCATCGTGATCGACAGCAGCGATCTGAACCTGGAACAGCAGAATGAGGTGTGCGCCCGGGCCTGCCTGCTGAACCCTTCGTTGGACCGGGATATCGACAACGACATGGAAACGGCGCGGCTGGAACTACCTTGGCACTACCGTCTGGCCTATACCATGTTTACCTCCGTGGCCCGCTTCTACGGGTTGCGGCAGGTCGGTAACGAGGGTGGCGCGCTGCCACGGGGATGCATCGTCGCGGTCAACCACGTCAGCAACTGGGATCCGCCCCTGATCGGTTCGACCTTCTGGCGGCATCCGGTCCACACCCTGGCCAAGGCCGAACTGTTCAAAATCCCGCCCATGGGCGCCTTTTTCCGCTGGATCGACAGCATTCCCATCCAGCGCAGGGGCTATGATGCCACCGCTTTCAGCAATGCGGCCGAGCACCTGGCCGACGGTTCCAACCTGCTGATTTTTCCCGAGGGTACGAGGCGGGCCATCGGCCATCCCGGCCCGGTGCGCAACGGCCTGGGGATCCTGGTGCAGGCCACCAGGGCGCCCACCCTGCCCATCTTCATCCGCGGCAGCTACGGCCGCCGGCCCGGGGGATCCCACCAATCCCCCCTGGAAGTCCATTACGGTCCGATTATCCGCTGGCACGGCCTGCCCGCCCTTCTGGAAACCCTGGACAAGAAGGAAGTCAGCCGCCGGATCGGGCATCTGTGCGAAGCCGCGTTCCGGGAACTCCAGGCCCGGTCATTCGCTGAAAAGCCCCAAACAGCCTTTGAAAGGGAATTGGGGGCCAAGCAGGTGAAGAAATTCGCCATCCGCCAGCAGCAGGTTTTCGGCGGCTGATTTCCCCTCGGTATCCTTGCCAATATTGAACTTGCCCACTATATTCTCCAGTCTGCCGGGGACCGAGTGGTCCCGGCGTATTCATCTGTCACTAGGAGGCAACCTTTCATGACCGCCAACCCCAATCCCGGTTCCGACGAAGTGCGCGAGGACGACGCCCAGGCGACGACTCCCGCCAGCGAAACGGAACAAACTCCCAAACCCGATTCCCAGGACGAAGAGCGGACCAGCGCCCATGCCGCGGCCGCCGAAGTCCTGCCGACTCCCGCGGCTCCCCGTCTGAGCACCGAGTACGATCCCGACAGCATCGTCAACTTCGATTTTCTCGAGGAAGAGGATCAGGATTGGGAACTGAGCTCGGACGAGATGCTGACTTTGATCAACCAGTACGAAGAGACCCTGACGGACATCCAGGAGGGCCAGATCCTCAAGGGCACCGTCATCGAGGTCCGGGAAAACGAAGTCCTGCTCAACATCGGCTTCAAGAGTGAAGGCGTGATCAGCAGGGAAGAGTTCGGCGCCATGACCGTGGACGTGAACGACACGTTCGACGTTTTCCTCGAAAAACTCGAGAACCAGGACGGTCTGGTCGTGCTCTCCAAGGAGCGGGCCGACTTCCTGAAGGTCTGGGACAAGATCAAGGTGGCCCACGAGGCCGGCGACGTCGTGACCGGTACCGTGGACCGGCGGATCAAGGGTGGATTGGTGGTCAAGCTGTGGGGCGTGGACACGTTCCTGCCCGGCAGCCAGGTGGCCCTGCGCCAGGTGCCGAACCTGGAAGACATGATCGGCGAGGAAATCCAGTGCCGCATCATCAAGAAGAACAAGCGCCGCCGGAACGTTGTCGTGTCCCGGCGTATCGTGCTCGAGCAGGAGCGTGAAGAGAAGAAGCGCGCCCTCATTTCCGAGCTCGAAAAGGGCCAGGTGCGCCTGGGTGTCGTCAAGAACATCACCGACTTCGGCGCCTTCGTCGACCTCGGCGGCATCGACGGCCTGCTGCACATCACCGACCTGAGCTGGGGCCGCGTCTCGCACCCGAGCGAAGTCGTGGCCATCGGCCAGGAGATCGAGGTCAAGGTGCTGGACTTCGAGGAAGAGCGCGAGCGCATCAGCCTCGGCCTGAAACAACTGCAGTCGTACCCCTGGGACAACGTGGAAGAGCGTTACCCCGAGGACGCCGTGGTGCGCGGCCGCGTGGTCTCCATCACCAACTACGGCGCCTTTGTCGAACTGGAGCGCGGTGTCGAGGGTCTGATCCACATCAGCGAGATGAGCTGGACCCGCCACATCAAGCATCCGTCCAAGGTCGTTTCCATCGGCGACGAAGTCGACGTGATGGTCCTGAAGATCGACAAGGAAAACGAGAAGATCAGCCTCGGGCTCAAGCAGTGCGAGAGCGATCCCTGGATCACCCTGATCGAGCGGTACCCGATGGGTTCGGTCATCGAGGGCAAGGTCCGGAACCTGACCGACTTCGGTGCTTTCGTCGAGGTCGAGGAAGGCATCGACGGGCTGGTTCACATTTCCGACATGAGTTGGACCCGGCGGGTGCGCCATCCCAAGGAAATGCTCAAGCGGGGCGACAGCGTGCAGGTGCAGATCCTGGACATCGATACCGGCAAGCGCCGGATCAGCCTGGGCATCAAGCAGATGACCGAAAACCCTTGGCCCGTCCTGGCCGAGAGCTATCCCGTGGGCCACACCCTCGAGGGTACGATCAGCCGAATGCTGGACCACGGGGTCATCGTGGAGATGGGAGAGGACCTGGAGGGTTTCGTGCCCATCGGACACCTCGGCATCCCCAAGCTGGACAAGCCCCAGTACTACTTCAAGGAAGGCGAAAATGCCGACCTGAAGGTCATCAAGATGGACGTCGAGAACCGGCGGATCGTCCTTTCCATCGCCGAGAGGCTGAAGGATTTCGACGATGACGCCACCGAGGAGTTCATCAACGCCCATCCGCGTCTCGAGGATGTCGTGGCGGCCGAAGCTGCTGCAGAGGCCGAAGGCGCCGGTCCGGACCAGCAGGGGCATGGTGACCAGGACGACGTCTACAAAGAAGAAGTCGAAACGCCGGCGGCTCCCGCCGAGGCTCCCGCAGAGGCACCGGCCGAAGCTTCCGCACCGGAGGCCGAAGTCGAGACCGAAGCTGCTGACGCCCCTGTTGAGGCGGAAGCGGCCGAGGATTCCTCCGCTGAAGTTTCCGAGCCGGCCCCGGAAGAGGCCGCGCCGGAGGCCGCCGAGGAAGACAAGGAAAAGTAGGGAACACCGGATCCGGATTCCGGTTCTGATCCGCCCGTGAGAGGGGCGGGGGTAATACCTCCGTCCCTCTTTTTTGAATAATGACCCCTGAATGACGATTGAGCGTTTTTTCCTGGAGCCGAGATGAAGGAATTGCAGGATCTCCAGCCCCTGACCGCCGTGAACCCGGCTTCGGATCCCGCGGGCACCCCCTTGCGGGTCGCCTTCTGGACCCTGGGATGCCGCCTGAATCAATACGACACCGAAGGCATCAAAACCTCCATGGCGGGCGTCTATGATATCGATGTGGTTAAATGGAACGATCCCGCCCACCTGTATGTCCTGAACAGCTGCACCGTCACCGCCAAGGCCGACCAGGAGTGCCGCCGGCTGGCCCGCCAGGTCAAGCGCCGCCATCCGCGCAGCAAGGTCGTCGTCGCGGGGTGTTACGCCCAGACCCAACCCGACGCCCTGGCGGCCGTTCCCGAAATCGACGGCGTGGTCGGCAACACGGACAAGGACGATGTGGCTGCCTGGCTGCCCCGGGTCATGGACGAACAGGCCCTGACCATGAAGGTGGAGGAGTTCCAGGAGAAACCCGAATTCGATTCTCCCCTGATCGACAGTTTTTCCGGGCGCAGCCGGGCCTTCGTCAAGATCCAGGACGGCTGCAACCTGCGCTGCACCTATTGCCTGATCTGGCGGGCCCGCGGACCCGGGCGCAGCCGTTCCATGGACGACGTTCTGGCCCAGCTCAACCTTTTGGTGGAGCGCGGATATCCGGAAACCATCCTGGCGGGGATCCACCTCGGAGGATATGGCCGTGATCTGCAGCCCCGACTCGGCCTGCCTGATCTGCTGGAAACCTGCCTGCGGGAAATCCCCTCTTTGCGGATCCGCTTGAGCAGCATCCACCCCAACGAGGTGACGCCCCGCCTGCTGGAGATGTTCGCGAACAACCCGCGCCTGCGACCCCACCTGCACATCTCGCTGCAAAGCGGCAGCGACGGCGTCCTCAAACGAATGAAACGCCCCTACCGCGGCGAACGCGCCTGGCAGGCCATGCGCGATGTCGCCGCCACCGTGCCTCATTTCGGGATCGGCGCCGACATCATCGTCGGGTTCCCGGGCGAGACCGACGCCGAGTTCGAGGACACCCGCCGCATGGTGGAGGAACTTCCCTTCAGCTACCTGCATGTGTTCCGCTTTTCCCGGCGTCCGGGCACGGCCGCCGCCGACATGGAGGGGCAGGTCCACCCGGAGACCATAACCCGGCGCAGCGAAATATTGCGCGACCTGGCCGAAGTCAAGAAGGCGGAATTCAGCCGCAACCTGGTGGGCACCGTGCGCGAGGTCGTCATCGAGGCCGAGGGCGACATCCCCGGCTGGCGACAGGCGACCACCGACAACTACGTGACGGTCCTGGTTCCCGAGGCCGCCACCGGGCCCGCCGCCGCGGGATCCCTGATCAATGTCCGCGTGGACGAATATTCCGACCAGCGTCTGTATGCTTCGGTCCTCGGTTCCGGCGCCGGATCAGGTCCCCGCGGGCAGGAGGTTTGAGATGGCCACCTTCCAGGGCGACCTTCCCGATCTGACCAACGCGGCCAAGGTTCCCACCGACGGACCTGAAATCTACATCGAAACCTACGGTTGCCAGATGAACGTCTACGACAGCCAGGTCATCAGCGGCCTGTTGGAAGGTGCCGGCTTCCGTCTGTCCGACAGTGAGCTGGGTGCCGATGTCATCCTCTTGAACACCTGCAGCGTCCGGGACCTGGCGGAGCACAAGATCATCAGCAGGGTGGGGGAGCTGCGGCATCGCCGGCAGAAGGCGGAACTGCCCCAGCCGGTGATCGGAATCTGCGGCTGCATGGCCGAACGCCTGGGCAAGGACCTGCGCAAGGGCCCGCGGCGTGTGGACCTGGTGGTCGGTGTCGACAGCTACGACACCCTGCCGGAGGTCATCCGCGGTTTGACCGCCCAACTGGACGGCCCGGTTCCCGAAGCGGTACGGACCAGGGTCGGGCATCGCAGCGACACCCATTACGTGGCGCCGCCGTCCCTGTATCCGACCAACAACAGCCACTTGGTGACCATCCACAAGGGCTGCGACTACAAATGCACCTACTGCATCGTTCCCTACACGCGCGGTCCGCAGAGTGAAAAGGATCCCGACACCATCCTGAAGGAGATCCGGGGCATCGTGGCCGCCGGTGGCGACGAGATCACCCTGCTGGGCCAGAACGTGACGGCCTATCGCTGGGGCGAGGGACTGGACTTCGCCGGTCTTCTGGACCTGGTAGCCCAGGTCGAAGGGCTGGAGCGCATCCGTTTCCTCACCGGTCATCCCCGGGACATGCACCCTCACCTGATGGATACGATCGCCCGCCTGGACAAGGTCTGCCCCTGGCTGCATCTGCCGGTGCAAAGCGGGAGCAATCGCGTGCTCCGCCGCATGAAGCGGCTTTACACCAGCGGCGAATACCTGGACATGGTGGATTATGCGCGCCGGGTGATTCCCGACGTCACCTTTTCGGCGGACATCATCGTGGGCTTCCCGGGCGAAACCGAGGCCGATTTCCAGGATACCCTTGAGGTCATCCGCCGGGTGAAGTACGATCAGCTTTTCTCGTTCAAGTATTCCGAACGTCCGGGTGTTCCGGCGGCCCGCCTGCCCGACGATGTTCCGGTGGACGAGAAGAAAAGGCGCCTTGCCGAACTCATCAAAGTCCAGGATGATATCTGGAACAAGATGGCCGCGGGGCAGGTTGGAAGCGAGTGGAACGCCATTGCCGAGGCTGCGGCGCGCCGGCCGGCCGGCAGTTGGCGGCTGCGGACCGCCAACAACCGCAAGGTTGTCCTGCACGACGCTTCCCTCGGAATCGGAGAGCAGGTCCGGGTCCGGATCACGGACTGGGCCAACACCACCTTCGTGGGCGAACTGGTGACCTGAATTCCGCCTGACCGGGCGGGTGAGAAAGAGGTATTACCGTGTGGGTATTCAAGGGCGTTCTCTTTCTGCTGCTTCTGTTCGCACTGGTTTATTTTTTCGTCACCAACAGTGGACAGAGCGTCGACATCAATTTTTTCGGCAAGGCCTTCCTGGGCATCTCCATCTACTGGGTCGTGGTGGCTTGCTTCCTGCTGGGATTCGCCACCAGCTTTGTCCTGGCCGCCTTCCGGGAATTCAAGTTCCACCGGGTGATAGGACGACTGAAACGCGAGGCGGCCGTCAAGGACCGGGAGATAGCCGACCTGCGCACCCTGCCGCTCCAATCCATGGGAGCCGACCAACAGGACAATTCCACCGCGGGAGTTGATTGAGGTGCCGAACTTCCTGCCCCTGGTTGTCGGAATCCTGGTCATGGTCGCCGCCGGGTTCGCGGTCTACCTGACCTTCCGTGACAACAAAACCGCTCCGGACGGCGGCGATTATCTTCACGCGCTCGAGCACTGGATCGAAGGCGACCTTCCCGAAGCGGCCGCGCTTCTGCAAAAGGTCGTCCAGGACGACCCGGAAGCCGTGGATCCGTTTCTCCAGCTGGGCAACCTTTTGCGCATCCAGGGGGACCCCGAAAGGGCGGCCGTCCTGCACCGCGGGCTGACCGTCCGCTCCAACCTGACCATGGAGCAGAAACTGGCGGTCGGGTTGGCCCTGGCCGAAGACCTCAACACCCTGTCCCAATGGGAGGGGGCCCGCGACGTTCTGGACTCCCTGCCGCGCGCCGCCATGGTCCGGTCCCGCTACTGGAAAGCCCGCTTCCACCAGTGGCACGGCATGGACGACCGCCCCGAGGCCGCCCGCACACTCAAAAACGCCCAGCGCCAATGCCAGGAAAAGGATCGCCCCTGGTTTCAAGCGGCCTACGCCAGCTATCAGCTTGATCGCGCCCTCGACCACGCCCTGTCCAATGAAATGGGGGAGGCCAAATCCCGGCTGAAGGACGTCAGGAACCTGGCGGGGACCCAATCCCGCAGCGCGCTGGTGCGGGCCGTCATCGCAGCCATGGAAAACGATGCCGCGGCCGCGGTTTCCATCGCCAGCGACAGCCTGCTGGACAGCCCCGAGGAACTGGACATCTTCCTGCCCCTGCTGCAGGAGGTCCTGTTGCAGTCGGGTCAATTCGCGCGCTCCTTACCCATCCTAGAGCGGGCCTGCCAGTCGGAAAACGCGCCGCCATCCCTGTGGATCGATCTGGCCATGCTCTATGAAAAACTCGACCACCGGGAAAAGGCCCTCCGCCTGCTGGAGAACAAAACGGGTCGGAAAAGTTTCACGCCCAACGCCGCCGCTCCCTACCTGAAAATGCTTGTGGACGATGTCCCCGACAGCGACTTCGCGAAAGTCTGGCGGATGTTGAGCATGCCCCACGGACCCGAAGGCTGGGTTTGCCGCAAATGCGACCGCCGCGAAGAACGGGTCCGCTGGTTCTGTCCCGAATGTCTTGGCTTTCATACCTATGGTCCGTGGGCTCCCAACGGGGAGGTGACCTGATCGTGAGCAGGTTCAACGTGAAGAACAAATTTTCCGGAGGAATTTTGCGTGCTGTTTTGCTGGGGGCATTGATCGCCCTGCCGGCTTTCGGAACCCTGGACTCGGTGGCCGAACTTTTCCAGGCCGCCCACTATGACGACGCCCTGCTCGCCCTCGAACAGGGAGATGAAGGCCTGCGGGCCGGAGAGGGTTCCCTGTGGCAGGCGCGGCTGACCGCCGATCCCGCCAAGGCGCTGCTGATCCTACGGGAAGGCTTGTCGGACAAACGTCTGCCCGAACAGGTCAAGACCCGCATGATCCTGGAAACCGCCGACATCGAATTCGGCCTGGGCCACTATCAGTCCACCCTGAAGGCCCTGGCGCCCTTGCTGAACAACGATATGGCCGAGGTGCCCGGCGAAGCACACCTGAAGGCCGGTCTTTCGCTCCGCGCCCTGAACCGTCTGCAGAAGGCCCGCGAAATGCTGGCCTCGGTCAAACCCCAGGATCCGGCCTTCCCAGCGGCCCGCTATTATCTGGGGGACATTGCTCTTGAGCAGGATGATCCCGGGCTGGCCCTGAGGTATTTCGAGACCGCGGCCGCGGGGTCCGGGTCCGGTTCCCATTACCGGGTCGCCGGAGGCCGTTGGCGTGCCCTTGTGGGTGAGGGCCGCAAAGACGAGGCGGCCGATCTGGCCAAGAGGCTGGCGGAAGACGCGCCCGGCAGTCTGGCCATGTTGGAAATCCAAAGAATCCGCAGGTCTCACCAGGAAGAACTGGACGCCATGGCTATGGAGGAGACCTCGGAAGCGGAGTCCGGTCAGGACAGGGCGTCACGGGGCCGCTATGCCCTGCAGCTGGGAGCCTTCAGCGACCGCGGCCTGGCCTTGGCGTTCATGCGACGTTTCCGTGGCCAGTTGCCCGATGTGCGGCTGGATGAAGTCCGTGACGACCGGGGACAGTTCCTGTACAAGGTCCGCACCGGGTCTTTCGTCAATCCCGCCCTGGCCCGTACCGAAGCCAAACGCCTGGCCCGGCAACTGGACATCGAAGTCATCGTCGCCGATCTGTCCGAGAACGGCCAAGGGGTGGATTGAGCCGGTATCATGACCCAACCCACCGGTAACAAAGGCCCCAAGACCACACCCATGCTGGCCCAGTACCTGGACATCAAGGCCCGGCATCCCGGTTCCCTGCTGCTGTTCCGCATGGGGGATTTCTACGAGACTTTTTTCGAGGATGCCCAGACCCTGGCCGCGGTGGCAGGCGTGACCCTGACCAGTCGCGATGCCAAGAGTGACCACCCCGTTCCCCTGGCCGGTGTTCCCTACCACGCTCTGGATACCTACCTGACACGTCTTCTCAACCACGGCCTCACCGTTGCCATCTGCGAGCAGGTGGAGGACCCCGCCCAGGCCAAGGGTCTGGTCAAGCGTGAGGTGGTGGAGGTCATCAGTCCCGGGACCGCCACCAGTCCCGAACTGGTGGACACCGCTTCGGGCCGGTACTGCCTGGCCTGGCTGCCCCGGCAGGGAGCCTTCGACGGCTGGGCGCTGCTGGACGCTTCGACCGGTGATTTTCGCTGCGGCCAGGAAAGGGGCACCCTGGAGAGCCTGTGCCAGCGGCACCCGGTCAAGGAAGTCATCGTCGGCGAGGATACGGATCCCGACCTGATCTCCCGGTGGCGGACCACTCTCGGCGGGATCGTCGTCAACCCCGTCAACACCGCCTGGTTTCATCACTCCTTCGCCCGTCAAACCCTGCTGGATCATTTCCAGGTGGCCAACCTGACGGTTTTCGGCCTGGAGGACGAGAATCGGGAACCGGCATGCACCGCCGCCGGCGCCCTGCTGCGGTATCTGGGGGCCCTGGGTCTGCGCCGGCCGGATCAGGTCACCGGGCTGCGTTTCAGTGCCCGGACCGACCGCCTGGTGCTGGATGAAGAGACCCTGCGCAACCTGGAAATTTTCCGGACCTTCCGGGGCGATCGCGGCGAGGGAACCCTGGTCCACCATATCGACCGCACCCTGACTCCCATGGGCCGCCGTCTGCTGGAAATGCGCCTGGCCGAAGCCATGACCGACCTGGACGAATTGCAGGGTTGGCATGCCGGCGTGGCCTCCGCTCTGGAAAACCGGTCGTGGCGGCGGGATCTCCGCGACATCCTGCGCAAGGTGGGAGACCTGGAAAGACTTTCTTCGCGGGCGGCGACGGGACGGATCGGACCTGCCGGTATGCGGCATCTGGGAGCTACCCTGGACGCCTTGAACCAGTTGAAGGCCACAACGGGACACGACGATCACGCCGATCATCCGGTGAACCGCTGGCTGGATTCCCTGCCCGACTTCAGCGGTCTGGCCGCGGAAATCCTGAACACCATCGCCGAGGACGCCCCGGCGACCACCCGCAAGCCCGGTTATATCTGCGAAGGCCTCGACCAGGAGTTGGACCGCTGCCGCAGCATCACCCGGGACAGCAAGGGATTTCTGGCCGCCCTGCAGAACCGGGAGCGGGAAACCACCGGCATCAGCACCTTGAAGGTGGGCTTCAACCGGGTTTTCGGCTACTACCTGGACGTGACCAAGAAGCATCTGGACAAGGTCCCCGAACACTACCAGCAGAAGCAGACCCTGGTGGGTTCCTGCCGCTTCCACACCGAAGAGTTGAAAGAGGCCGAAAGCACCATCCTGGAAGCCGAGGAGAAAGCGGAACGCCTGGAAACCCTGGTCTTCCAGGGCCTGATCCAGAAGATTTCCCTGCACCTGAAGGACATCCGCGAGGCCTCCCGCTTGACCGCCAATATCGACCTCATGCTCGCTTTCGCGGATCTCGCCGAGCAGCAGGACTACTGCAGGCCCGTCTGTGACGATTCGCTCGACCTGCAGATCACCGGCGGCCGGCATCCCGTGGTCGAGCAGCTGCTGGATCATGACTTCATTCCCAACGACACGCTTCTGGACAGCGGCGGCCACCAGGTCCTGCTGCTGACCGGCCCGAACATGGGCGGCAAGTCGACCTATCTGCGGCAGGTGGCCCTGATCACCCTCCTGGCCCAAACCGGCTGTTTCGTGCCCGCACGTTCGGCCCGGGTGGGCGTCACCGACCGGATTTTCACCCGCGTGGGGGCCAGCGACAACCTGGCGCGGGGTGAATCCACCTTCTACATGGAGATGAGTGAAACCGCCCACATCCTGCACCAGATGAGCCGCCGCAGCCTGGTCATTTTGGATGAGATCGGGCGGGGCACGTCCACCTACGACGGGCTTTCCCTGGCCTGGGCCATCACCGAGTTCCTCAGTTCGAATGACGGTCCGCGGCCCCGTTCGGTTTTCGCCACCCATTACCACGAATTGACGGAACTGGAAGCCGAGTTGCCCGGTTTGGTGAATCTGCGTCTGGAAGTCAAGGAGTGGGAGGGCAAGATCATATTCCTGCATTCGGTCAGCCCGGGCCGCAGCGACAAGAGCTACGGCATCCACGTGGCGCGCCTGGCCGGCCTGCCCGAAGGAGTGCTGCACCGGGCCCAGGAGATTCTCCACTCCCTGACCACCGCCGACCAACGCGACCTGCCGGCCCGGCGACCGGCGGCCGAAGACACCGGCGGAGCCTCCCTGGCGGCCGACCGCGCCGGCGGTCCTTCGAGTCAGCTGACCCTGTTCCGTGAGTCCGAAAGGGACGCCCTGCAGGCCCTGCGGACCCTGGATCTGGAAAAGCTCAGCCCCATGGATTCTTTCATGTGGCTGGTCCAGATCAAGAAACAGCTTGAAGATTAAGCCCCAATCATCTCTCTTGTAATATCTTCCGGATTTGACCGCTTTGGGGGCCAAGGTATTGTTCAACTGGTTGCCAGGCCCGCCGATACCATATGCAGTATATTGGATTCCGGGAGGCCTTTCGGCCTGGCGGTCGGGTCGAAATCCGTGGGAGTGTCGTGGCGGAAATCATCAAATGGCCAGTTGTTCTCGTGTGTCCGGGGGAAGATGAGCTTCCCCTCCTGGCGGAGCTCTCCACCCGCAGGGACGCCCGGATCCTCGCCGTGATCGATCCCGAGGGCTTTTCGGTGGGCGCCAGCCTGGCCGAGGTCATGGGCGTGCGGGTCATCAAGGACCTCGGGGAGCTGGCTCCCGGGTCCGCCACCTATCTGGTGCACCCGCCCTTGAGCGACAACATCGCCCTCATCGTCGATCAGGCGCCCGATTTCGGGTTGGAGGCGGTCAGCGCCTTCGATTTCCCCCAACTCATGGCCGGTCCCACCCTGACCGATCCCCGCTTTGCCACCGATCCCGAAAGCAGTGCCGGATTCACTCCCGGCGTCTTCACCGGAAACAGTTCACCCGAGAGAACGGATTTCGATCTTCTTGAACTGGAAACCGCGGCCATCCACCGCACCCTGAGCCGTATCGAAGAGGCTCTGGACCGCGAGGGCCTTCTTCGCTGGCTCCTGGCCTTGGCCACACGTGCGACATGCGCCGGCAGCGGATCGATCATGCTCTTCGACAGCAATTCCGATGAACTGTACGTGGCCTTCGCCTATGGTCTGAGCCAGCACACCATCCACCGGACCCGGGTCCGCATGGGGGAGGGCATCGCCGGGCAGGTGGCCGAATCGCGCAAGGCTGTCTTCATCACGGACAACAAGCATCCCGGGGCCCGGCGCGACCGCCCCGCGATTTCCGAGGCGATCTGCGCACCCATCGTCTGGGAAGGCAAGCTGCTGGGCGTCCTGAACATTTCGGCCAACGAAGGTGAAGGCCATCTGGTGGGCAACGCCCTGGCCACCATCGAAGGCCTGACCCATCGCTTCGCCATGATCCTGAATCGTTTCCTGAGGTTGCAAACCGTCCGCGACGGCGAACTGTACCGCTATATGGAAGACGAATTCACCAAGGATACCGGGTCTCCCGAAGCGGTGGCGGCCACCCTGTGCACCTGGGCGGAGGACCTGTGCAACGCCGCCGGGGCCGATACCGCCTCCATCGGTGTCCTGACCAACGATGGCGACCTGTTCGTGGCGAACCCCGAAGAAACAACCTATGAATCCCCGCCGCAGCCCGAGAAAGCGGATGTTCTGGGGTCCGGGAATCCCCTGGTGCTCCGGCCGGGTGATCGTTCCCACATCGACCCCACCGACGTTTTGAGCGAAGCCACCATCTTCATCCTGCCGGTGGGCCGCGAACCCCTGAAGGCCCTGCTCACCGTGGAATTTTCCTCGGCGTCCAAGGCCCATCATTTCCATACCATAAGCGGAGAGCTCCTTTATCTGGTCAACCGCCATTTGAACGATTACCTGGAAAGAGCCGCCACCGCCGACCAGGTGGACCGCCTGACCACCCTGGCCACGGCCCTGTCCGAACTCGCGGCGGGGCCCGGCAAGCCCGGCAGCCGTGACCGGGTTCTGGCCGCCGCCTGCCGTCTTACCGGCGCGACCAAGGCCCTGCTTCTGACCGCCGAGGATGCGGCCGCCCAGGAGCCCGACAAAAAACAGGACGGCACTCTTCAGGAAGAAGCCATCCGCCTGTTGACCGACACCGGGCAAGGTGGTTGGCAGTCGACGGTTCTCGAGACCCGTGATGAATCCGGCGAACCGGGACCTGGCCGTTCGCTGCTGGTCGTGCCCCTGGAAGGGGAAAAACCCTTCCCGGGCCTGGTATTGCTGGACAAGCGCCGGCTGCATCCCCTGGACGGAGCCAGTTTCACGGAATTCGACGCCCTGTTCGCCCGGCGCCTGCTGCCCTTGCTGTCCTTTACTTCAGGTTTGGGAGAAGCTCAGGCCGACGGGGACCTCGCAGGTCCCCCCTCCGGAACCCCTGACGGGCGGGCGGGAGACAAGGGGTCATATTCCGGCACGCAAGACGCACTGGCGGAAATCCTGCGCACGGAAATGGACCGTTGCGACCGTTACCACACCATGTTGGGCCTGGCGGCCTTCCGCATCGCCGAGCGTCACGCCGGCGCCCGGGAGGACAAGGATCCCCCCAAGGTTCCCGTGGCCGGCCTGGTGGCGGAAATCTCCCGCCGCCTGCGCAGCAGCGACCACACGGCCTCTCTCGAGGACGGGACCATCATGGTCATCGTGCCCGAGGACATCCAGTCGCTGCCCCGTCTCCAGCGCCGTGTGACCGAGGTCCTGCGCTCCCTCTCGGGGACCGACGATCTCGAGGTCCTGAGCGCCTCCCGGGTCTATCCCGGAGGAGGCGACAGCCCCGCCCAGCTCATCAATTCCGTGCTCGGAGCCCTGCCCGGTTGACGCGCGCCGCGCTCCTGTATAACCTTGACAGCCCATTGACTGGTATAGGTTCCGCAGCCGCGGCCCAGAAGGATCGGTATGAAAGGCAGCATGGCCAGCAAGCCCGCCAAGATCAAGGTTCTCGACAGCAGCACCATCGACCGCATCGCGGCCGGTGAGGTCATCGAGCGACCCAGCTCCATCGTCAAGGAGCTGGTGGAAAACGCCCTGGACGCCGGCGCTTCCCAGGTGACCATCTCCATGGAAGACGGGGGTCTGACCAGACTGTCCATCGAGGACGACGGCCACGGCATTCCGTTCCGGGATCTGCCGTTGGCCTTCGAGCGTCATGCCACCAGCAAAATCGCCACGGCCGCGGACATCATGCAGGTGGCCAGTTTCGGTTTCCGCGGCGAGGCCCTGGCCAGCATCGCTTCGGTCAGCCGGGTCAAGTGCGTGAGCCGCGCCCAGGGGGAAGAGCTGGGCGGGCTGATCGAGATTGAAGGCGGCGAAATCATCCGCCGGGAGCCGGCGCCCCGCAACACCGGGACCACCATCACCATCAGCGACCTTTTCTACAATATTCCGGCCCGGCGCAAGTTCATGAAATCGGCCCAGGCCGAAAAGCGGGCCATCATGAAGCTGATGACCCAGCTCGCACTGGCCAACCAGGACGTGCGCTGGATCGTTAAATCCGGCGCCGATATCGCCATGGATCTGCGTCCGGCCGATTCGTTGACCGACCGCGCCCGCGACCTGCTGGGCTCCTCGGTCATGGAGCACCTGGCCCGGTTCGAATTGGAAAAGGGCGGCTTCAGCATCGGCGGCCTCGCCTCGCGTCCCACCTGGACCCGGGGCAACCGGGAGCAGCAGTTCATCTTCATCAACCGCCGTCCGGTGGAAAGCCGCGCCCTGTCCCAGGCCATCGTCCAAGCGTACCGCGAAGTGGTGCCGGCCGGACGCCATCCCGTGGTGATCGCCTTTCTGCAGGTGCCCAACGGCGAGGTCGACGTGAACGTTCACCCGGCCAAGACCCAGGTGCGGCTGCTGCTGGAACGGGAAATCTTCGGCATGCTCAAGAACGCCCTCGGCGAAGGCCTGAGCCTGCGCAAGGCTGACGACCTGCGGCCATGGAGCGGGGACGATGATTCCAAAACCGGCGGTGAAGCGACCGAACGCATCGCCGGCGCCGAGGATGACTACCTGCGCCGCTATTTCCAGCGCGGAGGGTCGGCCGGATTCGAGTTCAAGGGCGTGCCCGCGGGCCAGGGGGAACTTTTTGGCGCCTCCGCCATGCGGACCCCCGCAGGTGGCGGCGAAGGCGAAGAGGTTTTCAGTTCCTCACTGCCCGGCAATGAAAACGCGCCCCTGCATTCGGCGCCCTTCTGGCAGTTGCACCGGACCTACATCGTCACGCAGATTCGCGGCGGCCTGGTCCTGATCGACCAGCACAACAGTCACGAACGCATCCTTTACAATGAAGCCAAGCAGGCGCTGGAAGAACGCGGTGAAGGCGGGGGCGTGCCCACGCAGCAGCTTTTGTTCCCTGCCCACCTGGAATTGACACCGGGCCAGGTCCAGGCCTGGCAGACCCATGCCGGCCAGTTGCAGTCCATGGGCTTTACCATCGAGCCGTTCGGCGGGCAGAGCGTTCTGGTGCAGGGGATCCCCGCCAGCCTGAAGAACTGGAACGAGGGGCGACTGCTGCTGGACATGCTCGACGATCTGGCCTGGGACGAAAAACCCAGCCAGGAAAACCAGGTGGACCTGCTGGCCAGCTATGCCTGCCACGCGGCCGTCCGGGCGGGCGAGCCCCTGACCGTCCCCGAGATGCAGAATCTGGTGGACCAGCTGTTCGCCACCGACACGCCTCTTTCATGTCCCCACGGGCGGCCAACCCTGATCCAGTTCACGCTCGAGGAACTGGAGAAGAAGTTCGGGCGGAGCTGAGATGGGCGCGCTCCGGCGGTGCCCGGTGATCGTAGGCCCGACCGCCGTCGGCAAGACAGGGCTGGTCACTTCCCTGGCCCGGCAATTTCCCCTCGAAGTCATCAGCCTGGACAGCCGGCAGATCTACCGCGGCCTGCGCATCGGCACCGCCCAGCCCACCGCTGAAGAACTGGCTGTATGTCCCCATCACCTGATCGATTTCATTTCGCCCGCCGAGAAGTACGACGCCATCCGTTTTCGGAAGGATTTCAAAAAAGTCTACGCGCAAATTGTCGAGCGTGGGGGAGTCCCGATCCTGGCGGGCGGCGCCGGCATGTACCTGACCGCCCTGCGTGACGGATTCATGGAGATTCCCGGCAGCACCCCGGAGCGTCTGGCCGAAGTGCGGGCCGATCTCGACAAATTGACCGATGGGGAAATCCGGTCCCGGCTGGAGAAAGTCGATCCCCAATCCTTCGGCCGGATTCACGCCAACGATCGCTACCGCAGCCAGCGGGCCCTGGAAGTTCATGAAATATCCGGCAGCACCATGAGCCAGCTTAAAGCCGCACAGAAACCCGACCCGGCCCTGGGCCTCGAGTTTCCCACTTTTGTCCTGGAGCGTCCCGTGGATGAGTTGGACCAGCGCATCGCCCGGCGCACGGAACTGATGCTGAAAGCAGGCTGGATCGAAGAAACCGAAGCCGCCCTCGCCGAATTCCCCGCAAATTGCCCTGGACTGATGAGCATCGGGTACCGGGAAATCGTTCAGGTCCTGGAGGGGAAGCTGGAGGAATCCCAGTTGACCGGCGCCATTATCCTGGTCACGCGCCAGTACGCAAAGAGGCAGAGGACCTGGTTCCGTCAAGTGCCGAAAATCGACAGCGGCCTGCCGGAAAGTCCGGAAATCCTGGCTGGCATCGTGGAAAATCTCATCCTGGAAAAATAACTGGAGCGGGCTACGGGGCTCGAACCCGCGACAACCAGCTTGGGAAGCTGGGACTCTACCAGCTGAGTTAAGCCCGCTCCATGAATCCGTGGTTGTGGAAAACTAAATCTCACCTTCCGTTATGTCAACCGCCGGCGACCCGGCACTCCTGCATATCTATTGTTTGATTGAAAAGCTTCCCTGTTTTTGATAATATCCAATCAGCCGCCCGTTTCCTAAAATTTAAATGGGAGAAAAAAAATGAAAAAATTGATACTTCTTTTGCTCGCCTGCCTGGTGGCAAACTCGGCTTTTGCCGCCATGGGTCCCTTTGATTCCTACATGGGACTCTACTTCGACACAAATGCCTCCCAAAGATGCTATTTTGGGCCCGCCAGTGTCCCGTTCGACGTTTACCTTATCCTCACCAACACCACCGCACCTTCCATCAATGCCTACGAATTGGGACTTGATGTAGAGGTGCCCGCCGGCATGGAAGGCATGGTCTTCAGGCTGGCATCCACCATCGCCAATGGCGTGGTCAGTGGGGTGGATGTCGGAACCAATGGTCCTTTGGGCGGTGATTTCATCGTCGGCCTGGCTGCGCCGATTCCCTCGCAGCCCGCCATGGTTCTGCATTACTTCCAATACATGCTGTTGTCCCCGATGATTGTGCATTTCTACATCGGCGCTTCGTCGGCCCCCTCGATCCCGGGTGATTTGCCCGTGGTTCAAAACGCCGAAGGTTCCATCCTGATGCAGGTCCTTGTGTCGTCCGGCAGTCCGGACTACCCCGTGGCCTCCGTCAATGAACCTGGTTGTGGTACCTCGGCTACCGAGGAGGTTAGCTTCGGCAGCGTGAAAAGCTTGTACCGTTAAATGCTCTGAATCAGCAAAGACCGGGCCCTGGCCATCAGGTCAGGGCCCGGTCACATCCCCCCGGCAGGGCTGGTCATCTTCCGTATTTTACCTGAACCATTCTGAACCATTGCGCCCAACCCCCTGCGGTGTTTAATTTTGTCCCATGATCATGCTCATCAGACCATTCCCCGCGCCCCTGGACACCCTTTTCGAGTGGCAGCCCGGCGACCACATCACGCACCTGGACGGCCGGCCCGTCGAGGACATCCTCGACCTGTACTACTACACGCCCGAAGCCGCGGTCACCTCGCTGAACATCCAGCGCAAAACCGGTGAGGCGATGCGGGTGGAGATGGACCCCGGCGACATCGATGCGGTCACCGGCTGCTTCGCGCCCCTGGAGTTCAAGACCTGCGCCTGCGACTGCGTGTTCTGCTTTGTTGACCAGAATCCCGCCGGGATGCGCGACCAGATCTACGTCAAGGACGAGGACTACCGTTTCAGCTTTCTGTACGGCAACTACATCACCCTGACCAGTCTGGGGAAGAGGGGGCTCAAGCGGATCATCGAGCAGAGGATGAGCCCGTTGTATGTCTCGGTCCACGCCACTGACATCGACGTGCGCACGCGTATGCTGGGGATCAAACGCAAAATCGATGTCATGGCCATCCTGGAGGAACTGGTGTCGGCAGGCATCGAGATCCACACCCAAGTGGTTCTCTGCCCGGGTTGGAACGAGGGGCCGATCCTGGAAAAGACCTTCCGTGACCTGCTGACGCTCGGCGCGCCCGCCGAAGACGAGGAAAGCCCTTTCAGTCCTGTTTGCGACCGGGGTTTCGGGTATGAAGGCGCGGAAATCCAGGAGGCCCAGGAACTCGCCCAAGGCGGCGTAAAATCCCTGGCCATCGTCCCGGTCGGTCTCAGCGCCCACCGGGAGGGTCTGACCAGGCTCGATCCCGTCAGCCCCGAGTTGGCGTTTCAGGCCATCGCCCAGGTCGAAACCTGGCAGAAAGAGGCCCAGCGGAAACTGGGCTATTCCTTCGTCTACCTCAGTGATGAATTCTACCTGTTGGCCGGACAGCCTTTTCCACACGCGGAACAATATGACGGATTCTGGCAGATCGACAACGCCATCGGACTTTCGGTCCGCCTGCGGGACACATGGCGCGAAGAGCTGGAATGGCGGGCCGAGGACGGGGAATTGCCGCTCCGGCCACTGACGATCCTGACGGGTGAATTGGCGGCCAAGGCCTGGCGCCGCGAATTCACCCCGGTACTGCATGAAGCCAAGGTTCCCCAGGTGGAAGTCGTGGGGGTGGAGAATCGTTTCTACGGCAATTCCGTCACGGTGGCCGGCTTGCTGGGCGGCCAGGACCTCAGACGCGCCCTGCTGGAACTGCCCGCGGAACCCAAACGGACCGTGGTCCTGTCCCAGCGGGTCATCAACAGTGACGGATTGACCCTCGACGGCATGCAGCTGGAGGACATCGCCCGGGACCAGCCCCACCAGGTCGTCGTCGGCGAGGAAGACGGCTTCATTGATTTCTGGAGTGAACTGGGCTAATTTCACTGCTGCCGGGCCCGCCGCCGTTGTTCATTGACCCGCCCGGTTCACCTTTTCTCAAGCAGGAGAATGTCTTGTCTTTGCGTACCGTCGCCATCGTCGGACGCCCCAACGTGGGCAAATCGACCCTTTTCAACCGGATCATCGGGGAAAAGCGTTCGGTGGTGCATGAAACCGCCGGCGTGACCCGGGACCGGATCACCGAGACCACCGACTGGGCCGGGCATGCCTTCATCCTGCTGGACACCGGCGGCATCATTCCCTTCGGGGAAACCGTTTCCGAATTCGACAGCGTGGTGACCGAGATCGCGAAGATGGCCATCGACGACGCCGATCTGGTGTTGTTCCTGGTCGACGGCAAGGTCGGGCCCATGGCCTGGGACCAGTCCATCGCCAAGGACCTGCGCAAGAAGAACAAGCCCGTCGTGCTGTGCGTGAACAAGCTGGAAAAGGAAGCCGACCAGCTGGCTCTGCACGAGTTCTTCAGCCTGGGGCTGGGGGAGCCGGTGGGGATCAGCGCCCTGCACGGTTACGGCGTGGGCGACCTGCTCGATGTCGTGGTCGAGGGATTCCCCACCCAAACCGTCGACACCCCCTGTGATTGCCGGGTCGCCATCGTCGGCCGGCCCAACGTGGGCAAGTCGTCCCTGTTGAATATCCTGACCGGCAGGCAGGACGCCCTGGTCAGCGAAATTTCCGGCACCACCCGCGACTCCGTACACACCGACCTCAAGTGGCACGGCAACACCATTCGCCTGATCGACACGGCCGGCCTGCGACGCAAGTCCAAGGTCAAGGAAGCGGTCGAGGTGTTCAGCAACATGCGCACGATCCGCGCCCTGGAACAATGCGACGTGGCGGTTTTCATGGTGGACGCGTCGGCCGGATCCGTGTCCCAGGACGCCAAGATCGCCGGCATGATCCACGATTCCGGCAAGGGCGTCATCGTGGTTTTCAACAAGTGGGATCTCATCGACAAGAAGGTCACCAACACCCACCTGGAGTACTGGGAAGAGTTCTGCCGCGACGTGCCCTTTTTGCCCTATGCGCCCTGGTTCATGATCAGCGCCGAGACCCGGCAGCGCACCGGCAAGATCATGGAAAAAGTGTGGGAAGTCCACGAGGAGCGGCAGAAGCGTATACCTACCAGCCAGTTGAACGACTATCTTGAGAAAGTGGTCCGGATTCAGCAACCCCGGACGCACGCCGGGGGACTGGGCAAGATCTATTACGTGACCCAGACGGATCGTCAGCCGCCCACATTCGTACTCTCGGTCAACGAGCCCAAATTCTTTGCGCGCAATTATTTGCGTTATATTAATAATCAACTGCGTAAAGAATACGGCTTTACCGGAAGCCGGATTTTTGTCAAAATGAAAAAACATTGATCCGGCCGGCAGCCGACGCCTGATCCTATTCCTCTCAATGAAAATTGGGCCCGATGCTTTTGATTTTGTTCCTGATCCTCGCCTTCGGCCTGGGATCGGTTCCCTTCAGTTTCATCATTGCCAAGAGGGTCAAGGGCATTGATCTTCGCCAATACGGCAGCGGAAACCTGGGAGCGACCAACGTCTTTCGGACCCTGGGCCCCGGCTGGGGCGGCATCTGCCTTTTCCTGGACATGGCCAAAGGGGCGGCCGCGGTGGGCCTGATGACGTGGCTGGTCAGCACCTGGCCCGAGGGCCAGGCGACCCCGTTCCATATCACACCGGATCTTTTCCGGATCTTTGCCGGTGTCGTGGCTTCCCTGGGCCACACCTTCAGCCCCTTCGTCAATTTCCATGGGGGGAAGGGCGTTGCCACCACCGCAGGTGCTTTCGCCGTCCTCGAGCCCCTGGCGGTATTGATCGCCCTGGCGGCCTTCCTCTTGATGTTCCTGGCCACCCGCATCGTTTCGGTCGGCAGCATCTCCGCCGCGGTCATCCTGCCTTGGGCCGTGGTTTTCTTCGAGAGAAGGTCCCTGGAAACTTCCAAGACCCTCATCATTTTCGCCTTCATCATCTGCGCCTGGGTTGTCTTCAAGCACAGAACCAATATTGCCCGCCTGCGGGATGGCACCGAGGGGCAGGCCAAACCGGACAATGGCCCGGATACCGGCGAAAGAAAGGGCGAATGAGATGAAAGCCGCCATCCTGGGCACCGGCAGTTGGGCTACCTCTTTCGGACGCCACCTGTGCCACAAGTGGGAGAGGGTGGTTCTGTGGGGCATCGACGAACACCAGGTCGAGAGCATCAACACCACCGGCACCAATCCCGACTTCCTGGGCGATACCATACTGCCGCCCAACATGCGCGCCACCCTGGATATGGACGACGCCCTGAATAACGCCGAACTCCTGTTCGTGTGCGTGCCCAGTCAGGCCGTGCGGGAAGTGGTTTCCCAAGTAGCCAAAAGTGCCAGTTTTTCTTCCGGGGTCCCGGTCATCAACATGTCCAAGGGGTTCGAGGTGACCACCCTGGAGCGCCTCAGTGAAGTCATCGAAGAGGAATTGACCCAGGCCGGCCGCCGCGACGAACACCCCGTGGCCGTACTGCTTGGACCCAGCCATGCGGAGGAGGTCGCCGACGAGCAGCCCACCGCCGTGGTCCTGGCCGGGCAGCAGGGCACCGACTGGTCCCACTGGCAGAACTGGATCGCCGGGCCGTTTTTCCGCGTCTACACCAACGATGACATGGCCGGGGTGGAAATCGCCTCGGGCTTCAAGAACATCATCGCCCTGGCCGTGGGCATGGCCGACGGCCTGGGAGCGGGGGACAACACCCGCGGCACCCTGATGACCCGGGGCATGATCGAGCTGTCCCGCCTGGGCATCGCCCTCGGCGGCAAGAAGGAAACCTTCTTCGGCCTGGCCGGCATCGGTGACATGATCACCACCTGCATCAGCCGTCATTCACGTAACCGGAACTTCGGCGAAGCCGTTACCAAAGGGGAGAAGACCCCACAGGAAATCCTCGACGGCACCGTCCAGGTGGTCGAGGGTGTCCACATGGCCAAGGCAGCCTTGAAGTTGAGTGAGAGGCTGAAAGTAGAACTTCCTATTACAAAACAGGTTCACGATGTGCTATTCTCCGGGAAACCGCCGCGGCAGGCGATGCGCGAATTGATGGAAAGGCAGCTGCGGCCCGAACTGGACTGATTCCTGACTGATTCAGGACAGATTCCTGACCGACCAGCGGAGTGAGCGGAACCATGGCCAAGAAAAAGAAGGAAATCCCCAGCAAGCTCTATTACTCGATCAGCGAGGTTGCCGAGCACACGGGGATCAAGGCCCATGTCCTGCGATACTGGGAAAGCGAATTCCCCACCCTCAAACCCCGCAAGACCCGCACCGGGGCCCGGCGCTACCGTCAGCCGGATATCGACGAAATCCTGGCCATCAAGACCCTGCTGTACGATGAGGGCTACAAGATTGCCGGAGCGGTTAAAATGCGGCGGCAGGCCAAGAAGACCGCGGCCAAGGATGCCAAAGAAGCCGCACCCCAGATGAACATCCAGTTCGACGGCATGACCGAGGCCGATCGTCTGACCTTCCTTAAAAAGGAACTGGGGCATGTGCTGGAGATGATCCGCGAGCTCAAAACGGGGAAACCGGCCGCCGCCACCGGCAAAAAGAAAATGGAAGGCACCGGCTGAATCAGGTCTGATTGTTCCTTGTCCCGCGGGCAGGTGGGTATTAACTTGTGCCCGCGACGGATTTGCCCCCTCGGGAGCTTCAGCCGTTCGCACCTTTGGTCGGGACGTGGCGCAGTCCGGTAGCGCACTTGCATGGGGGGCAAGGGGTCGCGAGTTCAAATCTCGCCGTCCCGACCAGATAAACTAATAGAATTGGAAAGGTTGTCTTACTTTTAGGACAATCTTTTTTTCTTTCATGACCTAATTTTCCAGCAAACCCTATAATTAGGATCGGGTAGGTCGGTTTTGAATTGAACCACCTGTTGAATTGCCGTATTCTATTCCCATTGATACGAAGGACCTTTTTCGATACCAGATCAGATATTCTCATGGGAGTTTAAGAAATGAATTCCTCGTTCCCAAGCGTTGCCGTATTTGCGTCTTTCCTCATGTGTATGTTTTTCGGGTCATCCGGTGCCCTGCCCCTCAAGGGAGGCCCGCCCGTCCGCAGTCACCTTCTGGATCCCCAAAAATCCGACTTGGTTTCCGACAAAAGCCCCGGCGACAGCCTGAACACCACATGGCTTGGCGCCTGGGCCCACGGACCATGTGTTGCCGTTGCCGTCCAGGGTGAGTATGCCTTCTTCGGCGATGGGAGTTATCTGCGGATTGCCGATATCTCCAATCCGGAGTCCCCGGTGGAGGTGGGCATCCTGCTCCTGCCGGAACCAGTTCTGGGAGTGGATGTAGACGGCAACTACGCGTATGTGGCCAATGACCAATCCGGCCTGCAGATAATCGATATCGGGAATCCCGCCTCACCTGTTGCAGTGGGCAACTACGATACTCCCGGCAATGCCGTCGACGTATTTCTCAGCGACCATTACGCCTATGTGGCGGATTATTATATGGGTCTTGCCATCATCGACGTTAGCAATCCCGCATCACCGGTAACAGTTGGCCGCTTCCAATCGGGCAATCGCACATCTGGGGTATCTGTCGCCGGGAGTTATGCTTATGTGACCGATATTTTGTATGGTCTTCGCATCGTCGACGTGAGTAATCCGGCCGTATTGGTTGAAACAGGTTTTCTCGAAACGCCCGGCCAAACTCATGGCGTATTCGTCAGCGGGGATATGGCCTATGTTGCGGATGGTTCTGCCGGACTCCGACTCATCGACGTGGGCTATCCCGCGATGCCGGTGGAATCAGGGTTTTTCGATACGCCCGGTATTTCTTATGATGTTTTTGTCAGCGCCGATTACGCCTATGTGGCTGATGATTCAGACGGCCTTCGCATCCTTGATGTCAGCAACCCTGCTGCCCCAATTGAAGAGGGCTTTTTCGATTCGGAGGGCCTTGCCCGCAGGTTGATCATCAGGGGTGGTTTCGCGTATGTGGCCGACAATCAAGATGGACTTCGCCTCATCGATGTCAGCAATCCGTCCACGCCCCTCGAGCCAGCCTTTATTGCTACGGGCGGCCTGGCTTTTGACGTTTCCGTCAGCGGAAACTACGCCTATGTTGCCGACATGGGTGGAGGCCTTCGGATCATCGATGTGACAGACCCCACGGTTCCGATTGAAACCGGCAGTTTCGATACTGGCGGCGATGCAAACGGTATTTTCGTCAGCGGCCATTACGCCTATGTCGCAGCTGATGCTGCGGGTCTCCGCATCATCGATATCAGCGATCCATCCATGCCAACTGAAACTGGTCATATCGATACCCCAGGCGGCGCCAGGGACCTAGTTGTCAGGGGCGATTATGCCTATGTGGCCGACATGGGGCATGGCCTTCGTATCATCGACGTAAGCAACCCCGCGTCACCTATTGAAGTGGGCTTCATTTTATCGGCCGACTTTGCTTTTGAAGTCTTTATCCGCGGCGACTTCGCCTATGTAGCTGATATTATGGCGGGTCTCAGCATCTTCGACATCAGTAACCCCACGGCGCCTGTTGCCGTTGGTAATTTCGTTACGGCCGACTGGGCTTTTGGTGTTTTTGTCAGTGGGGACTTCGCCTACGTGACGGATTGGGCGGGTGGACTAAGTATCATAGACGTGAGCGATCCGGCCTTGCCCTTTGAAGTCGTCAACTTCTTTACCGGTGGCGCTGCCTATGATGTCATCGTCAGTGGCAATTTTGCCTGTGTGGCGAATCACTCGAAAGGACTCGGGATCTATGATGTGAGCAACCCTGCTGTTCCGGTCGAAGTGGGTTTTTTCGAAACGGGCAATGCCGTTTATGACCTTTTTGTAAGTGGCAACTACGCCTACCTGGCAGACTATTTTTGTGGACTCCAAATTGTTCGTATGGATTTGGCCGTTGCGGGATTCGGAAGCGAAGATGTTCCAAGCCACGGAACAGTCCTCCGTGATGCCTACCCCAATCCCTTCAATCCCCAGACCACCATTTCCTTTGATGTACCCACCCGGGCCGTTGTTAGTTTGGCCGTGTACGATGTTTCAGGTCGCCTGGTTGATGTCTTGCTTGACCATGAATTCGCCGACCAGGGTCGGAACGAAGTCGTTTGGCAAGGCCATGACATGAATGGGAAGGTCGTTTCCACCGGTGTCTATTTCTACCGTCTGGAAACCGGGGGATATACCGAGACGAAGGGTATGGCTTTGGTCAAATGAATTCCTCGGGTTGATTCATCTCGGTCTGGCCACACCACTGTCCTGCCCCCCTAAAAAGCCTTTATCGTTGACCCTGCCTGACCTTGACGGGATACTTACCTCATGGCCAACCCTTCTACTAAAAATATCATGCCGGCCGGGACGCGTCTCGTGTTGGCGGCAGTCATTGTGGTAGCCCTAGGAGCGGGCGCTTTTTTTCTGCGCCCATGGACGGAACACCCACCGGCCGACATTGCCCCTGAGACAGCCGTCGAAACCGTCGACTCCTTCTACATGCCCGCCGAATTCCAACCCCAGGACCTCCTTTTTCTGGGCGGCGCCCAGTTGGCCGAACTGCACCCCGACGTCCTGGCGGCCATCGTCAAGGCCGCCTCCGCCGAAGTCAGGATCCAAATACTGGCTGGGTCTGGGGAGGGCCGGACCCTGATCGAATCCGTTCTGACCGACAACGGACTGCCCTTGACCTCGGTGGACATCCTGCAACTGCCCATCCTGACCATGTGGCTTCGTGATTTCGGCCCCGCCACCGTCACCGACGCCAACGGATTCCGCAGCATGGTGGACTTCCACTACCGGGAACGACGCGGCAACAAGCTTGACGACGGGGTGGCCGCGCATCTCGCCACGGGCATGGGCCTGAACCTGATGAGCAGCAGGATGCTGGTCGAAGGGGGAGACTATCTGAGCAACGGCCGGGGGCTTTGTCTTTTGTCGACCCGGGTGATCAACCGCAACGCCCACTACCTGGAAATGGATCCCGACCAGACGATGGCCAACTTCGCCGCCCTGCTGGGCTTCGAAACCCTTTCCATGGTGCCGCCCCTGCTGGGGGAAAGCACCGGTCACGCCGACATGTTCTGCGCTTTTCTGCGCCCGGACCTGGTCGTCGTCGGCCGTTACGACCGTGCGGTCGACCTGGACAATGCCGCCCAGCTGGACATGATCGTGGAGAGGCTGGAGGATTTCCCCACCCTGGACGGTCCGCTTAAAGTGGAACGGATACCCATGCCAGACCACGACGATGATGTCTGGCGCTCCTACACCAACATCGTGTTCGCCAATGGTGTGTTGCTGGTTCCCGTTTACCCGGACTACTGTCCGGATCTGGACGAAGTCGCCCTGGCGACCTACCGGCGCCTTCTGCCCGACCGGCGGGTTGTCGGCATCGACGCCTCGCGGTTGATCAGAATGAACGGAGCCTTGCGCTGCATCACCATGAATGTGCCCAGCGGATCGCCCTTGCCTCCCAATTGACGTATTTCCCTTGTTTCCCGGCCCCGTTTCCCCGAAAATTCATCTGCTCGGAAACTTATCTCCAGTCCTCACAGGGAGGCCTTCCATGTTCCGGTCATCGCTCCGCCTTTTCCTGACCATCCTGACCTGCGCCGTTCTGGCCGGCGCCGCCGTGGCGGCCGAACTGCCGGATTACAAACCGGACGCCAACGCCACCCGGTCCGAGGTCCCCGACGCCTATAAATGGAACCTGAGCCCGCTTTACGAATCGCCCGCAGCCTGGGAAGGGGAACTCGACACCCTGCGGGATGAAATCAAGGGCCTCGCTGCCTACCAGGGGAAACTGACCGACCCCGCGGCGCTCAAGAAATGCCTGGACCTGTATTTCGGTCTGCACGACCGCGCCAGCCACGTGACCCAGTACGCCAACCTGGCCCTGGATTCCGAGCAGACGGACCAGGAACTACAGGCGCGCTCGCAACGCGGCCTGGTCCTGATGGACGAACTCATGGCCGCCGCCGGCTTCATCCGCGGAGAAGTGCTGGCACTCGACGGCGCGGCCATGAACCAGGCGTACGAGGCCGCCGACGGTCCCTCCGAATACCGCACCTACCTGGACAACCTGCGCCGCCGCCAGTCCCGGGTGCTCGGGGAAGAAGCGGAGCGTGTCCTGCAGCTGATGGGGGACAACCTGTGGGCCGAGATCGACCTCAACGAAATCCCCAGTGATCTCGAGAACACCTTCGGCGCTCTGCTGTCGGACATCGCCTGGCCCATGGTCCACGACGCCGAGGGCAAGGAAGTCCAACTCACTTTGTCGAACCTCGGCCGTTTCCGCGCCTCGCCCGACCGCAAGGTGCGCGCCGAAGCCATGACCGCTTTTTTCGCCACCCTCAGGCAGTTCCAGCACGCCCTGGCCAATACCCTGGGCGGCCAGTTCAAGCTGGACGTCAACTACGCGCGGGCCCGGGGCTACGACACCGCCCTGGAAGCCTATCTGGACAAGGACAACCTCGACATCGCCGTGCACGACAACCTGATCAGCGCCGTCAATGGCAACCTCGAACCCCTGCACCGGTACGTCGAGTTGCGCCGCAAGGTACTCGGTTACGACGACCTGCACATCTACGACCTGTACGTACCCATGGTCGAGGCCGCCGAGATGGACGTGCCCTACGGCAAGGCCCTCGAAGTCCTGCCGGAGGCCCTGGCTCCCCTGGGGACCCAGTACGTCGAACTGCTGAACCACGGTCTGGATCCGGCCAACGGCTGGATCGACGTGTACCCCAGCAACGACAAGGACAGTGGCGCGTTTTCCGCCAGTGTCTACGGACGTCATCCCTACGTGAAGATGAACTACCAGGACAGCCTGGACGACATGTCCACCTTGGCCCACGAGTACGGGCACGCCATCCACAGCGCGCTGGCCATGGAGCATCAGCCTTATCACAACTACCGGTACGTGGCCTTCCTG
This sequence comes from Candidatus Krumholzibacteriota bacterium, assembly GCA_039714075.1. GTDB lineage: Bacteria > Krumholzibacteriota > Krumholzibacteriia > LZORAL124-64-63 > LZORAL124-64-63 > JAGLCY01. Next base: position 109,479 of record JBDLKA010000001.1, read on the forward strand.
GCGGAAATCGCCTCGACCTGCAACGAGGCCTTCCTGTCCGACTACCTGGCCGCCAACGCCAAGGACAACGCCGAGAAGGCCGGCATCCTGGCCGCGGAACTGGAAAGCATCCGGACCACGATCTACCGGCAGACCCTGTTCAGCGAGTTCGAACGCGCCGTTCACCGCTTCGTGGAAGAGGGCACTCCGGTAACCGCCGCGCTGCTGGACGAGACATACGCCGACCTGATCAGGCGCTACTACGGACCCGGCTTCACTGTCGACGAGAACGACGGCATGGAGTGGGCCTACATCCCGCACTTCTACTACAAGTACTACGTCTACAGCTACGCGACGGGCCTGAGCTGCGGCCTGGCCATCGCGGAACGAGTGAAGGATGAAGGACAGCCAGCGGTGGATGGTTATCTGGAAATGCTCAAGGGCGGCTGCAGCGAGGCGCCCCTGGACCTGCTGCTGAAAGCCGGGGTGGACCTGACCAGTCCCGCAGCCATCGCCGCGGCCCTGGAAAGGTTCGACCGCACCATCACCGAGCTGGCCGAACTGCTCGAAGTGGAGATGTAGGCCGGTTCTTTTACATTGTACCGTCGGGGCTCCGGAATATATTCTGGAGCCGTGGAAACGTTAGCTTTCAGCGCAAGGACTCCCATGACAGTCGGCGCCATCCTGCCAGCCTTGAACGCCGCCCGCTTTCTGACCGAAGTGATCGGTGAGATCCGCGAGCGCCACCCCGACTTGCATGTCCTGGTCGTGGACGACGGCAGCACTGACGGCACCGCCGACACCGCCCGGGCGGCCGGGGCCGAGGTCATCGTCCACGAGGTGAACAAGGGCAAGGGCGAAGCACTCAAGACCGGTTACAGCTGGGCGCAGGACCAGAACCTGGAATGGGTCTTCACCATGGACTCGGACGGCCAGCACCTGCCCGCGGAAATGCAGGGTTTTCTCGACACCGCCACCCGGGACAACTTCGACGTCGTGGTCGGCACCCGCATGGCCCGGACCGAGAACATGCCCTGGCTGCGCTTGAAGACCAACCAGTTCACCAGCTGGGTGATCAGCCGGTTGGCGGGTCAATACATCCCCGATTCCCAGAATGGCTACCGACTTTACCGGACCAAATGTTTCAAGGGACTGGTCCTGCAGACCAGCCGCTACGATTCCGAGTCGGAAATCCTGGTGCGCATGTCCCGCAAGGGCTACCGTATCGGCTCGACTCCCATCACCACCGTCTACGGGGATGAAGAGAGCTCCATCAACCCCTTCGTCGATACCGGCCGTTTTTTCCGGCTGGTCTTCATGTTGATGTTTTCCCGGGACTGAAACCGGCTGCCAGGATTGGATTTTCGCATGAGCACAAAACACGTCTTGATCTCCAACGACGATGGCATCGACGCCCACGGCCTGGGTGTCCTGGAAAGCACGGTGCGGGCCATGGACGGGTTCCGCGTCACGGTGGTGGCGCCCAGCGACCAGCAAAGCGCCTCGAGCCACAGCCTGACCCTGACGTCCCCGCTGCGCATCCTCGAACAGGGCGAAGACAGGTACGCGGTGACCGGCACCCCGACCGACAGCGTCCTGGTGGCCATGGAGAAGATCCTGCGCGCGGACCGGCCCGACCTCGTGCTCAGCGGCATCAACCACGGGCCCAACATGGGGGAGGACGTCCTGTACTCGGGCACCGTGGCCGCGGCCATGGAAGGCACCATGTTCGGCATCCCCAGCTACGCCATCTCCCTGGCGGCTTGGCATCCCACGGATTTCAGCGGCGCGGCCGATTTCATCCGGCGCAGCCTGCGGGAAATTCTCGAATTTCCCCTGCGCAAGGGATCGCTCATGAACATCAACATCCCCGACGGACCGCCCAGCAACCTGCAGGGCATCCGGGTCACCCGCCTGGGCAGCCGGGTCTACAGCAACGTGATCACCGACCAGGTCGATCCCCACGGCCGTCCCTACTTCTGGATCGGCGGACAGGGCCCGACCTGGGCCCGCGAGAACGGCAGCGACTACTGCGCGGTGGAAGAGGGCTACGTCAGCCTGACGCCCCTGATGGTGGACCTGACCCATTACGGCCTGCAGCAGGAAATGAAACACCTCGAGCGGGACGGCCTGGCTGAAGAAGGCAACGCGGGCGGTGGCTCGCGATGAAGGATTACGCCGTCGCGAGGCGGCGCATGGTTCGCGAGCAACTGGTCGAAGGGGGGCTCAACGATCGTCGTGTCCTGAAGGTGATGGAAGAGGTGCCCCGCCACCTGTTCGTGCCCAAACTGCTCCAGCACCGCGCTCACCAGCCCAGTGCCCTGCCCATCGGGCACGGCCAGACTATCAGCAAACCCTTTACCGTCGGGCTGATGACCTGCCTGCTGGAACTTCAGGGCCACGAGCATGTTCTGGAGGTCGGCACGGGATCCGGCTACCAGGCCGCCATCCTGGCCCGGCTGGTCCGCAGTGTTGTCTCTGTGGAGCGAATCCGGCCCCTGGCCGAACGCTCGCGGGTGACTTTGGCCAAGATGGGGGTCGAGAACATCAACGTGTTGGCCCATGACGGGGGAGTGGGAGCTCCGGACCACGCGCCCTTCGACGCCATCATGGTCACCGCCTGCGCGCCCAGCCTGCCGGCCCATCTGGTGTCGCAACTGAAGGACGGCGGCCACCTGTTGATCCCCATCAGCAAGGGCCGCGAACAGATCCTGTACCGGTACCGCCGCGAAGGCCAGGAAGTGTCGATCGAGCAGTCGGTATCCTGCCGGTTCGTCCCGCTCTTGTCCGGGGTGACCGCCGAGGGAGAAAATCTTGCGTGAACAGCTTCTGGAATCCATCCAGCAATTGCCGCCCCCGGTCGCGGTCTTCCTGGTGGCCATGCTGCCGGTTTTCGAGCTCAGGGGCGCCGTGCCCCTCGGGTACGCCATGGGCATGGAAAGTCCCGTCCTGATCTACCTGTTGTCCGTGGCGGGCAATTTCGTCCCCGTGCTGCCCATTCTTTTCCTTTTGGGACCGGCCGAGCGGACGCTGCGGCGCTTCAAGACCATGGACCGCTTCTTCGACTGGCTGTTCCGGCGTACCGTCAGCCGCAGCAAATTGATCAAGAAATACGAGAGTCTGGGCCTGATCCTGTTCGTGGCCATCCCCGCACCCATGACCGGCGCCTGGACCGGCAGCGTGGCCGCCTACCTGTTCAAACTTCCCTTGCGGATGGCAATTCCATGTATCATTCTTGGCATCCTGATCGCCGGAGTGGTGGTCACGCTTGTTTCACAGGGGGTTATCTCCTTTTGGCACATGTAGCGTGGTAATCCGCCGGATCGGGACCGACATCTTTCAGTCGGGGCGTAGCGCAGCCCGGTTAGCGCGCCTGCTTCGGGAGCAGGAGGTCGGGAGTTCAAATCTCCCCGCCCCGACCATTAACCCAATTAAATTGCCAAAGTTGTCCGAATGATGGGCAGCTTTTTTTATTGGCTTATTGGTGGGGCAACTGGGAATAGGACCCTTTACCGGAACAAGGCCTTGACCGACCCGAAGCTGGCTCCCTCAACCCCAACAACACAATCCGTATTGACGGTGGCCACGGGGATGTCGGGCCCACCGGACGACTGGTAGACCTGCATCAGAATAGATCCTTCCGCATTCTGCACAATCGGATAAACACCTGGTATCGAAGGATTCGAAGATTGATGGAGGTACATTTCCACAGGCATATATTCCAGAAACATATATTGCCACGAGTGTAGAATGGTCGCGGGCTCAGCTACAATCGAATAGGGCAAACCGACGACAAAATCACCACCCAGATGATTGTTGCCTGGAATAGGTGGACCTGCCCAGACCCTATTACCAGGGGTGGTAGCCAACCTGTAGAACAAGCTTTCCATGCCGGCGGGAACCACGTTCTCAAGCCCGAACTCATATGCGTTGATCGCCGGCGCGGTGGGATTGGTCAGAATCAAATATGCCATGAAGGGGATCCCGGCAGGAACGATCAGGCAATTATCCTCGGCCGCCGTGTCGAAATAGATGCCAATCGAATCAGGGTCGGGATCAATGACGGCAAGGACCGATGTCGCAGTAAGGCATGCCAGCAACAGAACCATCAACTTCTTCATGTCGCACCCCCAAATATTTGAAATAAAAATCAGGCGAACGAAAATCAGCGAAGCATGTTGTAATGGGAGCAGTGTACCACAATCGAGAGCCAGGATGGTATTGGACAGGTCACCGGGTGCTTCATTGACCACAACCCGGGGGAGATGTACATTTTCCATCCTGAACAAAGGGGTGGACATGGTGTTCAGCCCCAAAAGGGGTTTGACACATTTATCGAAGGCGCAACTTCATGCCTCTTGGAAAGTTTTGGCCGGGATTTTTCCTGATGTTGGTATTGGGGGCAGGCACGGCCTTCGCCGCCTCGAATTCCCCGGCCTCCTATGAAGTCCGCAAAGGGGATTACCTGGGCCTCATCGCCGGAAAATTCGGCGTTACGGTGAGCGAAATCCGCTCGGCGAACAACCTTTCGTCCGATGTCCTGCGGATCGGGCAGAAACTTCGCTTGAAGAACCCCTTCCACAGACAGGCCAAAGCCAAGGTCCAGTGGAGCACCCCTTCCAGCAAAACCGGCAAGGTGCTGCGCCCCTTCGGTCCCTACAAGAAAAAGGGCATCCTGATGCCCAGCACCGGCACCGACTTGACCTGCGCCCTAGGTACGGCGGTGTCCAGCCCAGCCCACGGCGTGGTTCGGCACATCGGCCACATGGACGGCTTCGGAACCCTGATCATCATCGAACACGGGGGAGGGTACGCCACGGTTCTATCTCCCCTCGATCCCACGACTGTTGTCGTGGAGGTGGGGCAGGCCATCTTGCGGGGTGACCACCTCGCACGAACCGGACCGCCGCCCGAAAAGGATACGCCGCCCTTCCTGCACGTGGAATTGCGCAAGAACGACAAGGCCATCAAACCCGACCCGCTGCTGAAGTAGCCGGTCAGACAGGAGCTCGCCCGTGGATCTGCGCCAAGTCATCCGGGACGTTCCCGATTTCCCCAAGCCCGGCATCATGTTCAGGGACATCACCCCGGTCATGGAAAACCCCGAGGCATTACGCGTCGCATTGGCTGGTATGAAGGAACTGCTGGCGGATGTTACCTTCGACTCCTTCTGCGCCATCGAGTCCCGTGGTTTCCTCTTCGGCGCGCCCATGGGGCTGGACATGGACAAGCCGCTGGTCCTGATGCGCAAGGCCGGCAAACTGCCCGCCGAAACCCGGGCCGTGACCTACGATCTGGAATACGGGCAGGCCACTTTGGAGATGCACGTCGACAGCGTCAACGCAGGGGACAGGGTTATCATCGTGGACGATCTTCTGGCCACCGGAGGAACGGCCGAGGCCTCGGCCCGCCTGATCACGGACGCGGGCGGAATCGTGGCGGGATTCCTGTTCATGGTGGAACTGGATTTCCTGGCCGGAAGAAAGAAGTTGGAAAACCTGGGCCCGGTTTTTTCCCTTGTTAACTATTCCTGACGCGCCTATTTTGTGCCACGCGCACCAGATACGGTGCCCCCGTAGCTCAGTTGGATAGAGCATCAGATTCCTAATCTGGGGGCCGTGGGTTCGAATCCCGCCGGGGGTACCAACAAAAAAAAGCGGCCACCGCGCCGCTTTTTCCATTACCAAACTCTTCCCGGATAATCCTGCTCAGGGAACCATGAATCCCATCCGCCCGAGACCGGCCTCGGTAACCATGGGACCTTGCGGCGCGCGAACATCCAGCCCGTCCCACACCCACAGATCAAAATAGCGGGAATGCCCGGCACGCGAATAAAGAGACTCGAAGTGCTGCCTGAAACGGTTGGAGAAAACCGGGTCATGAGGCGCGTACCAGTTCTCCTTGTCGAAGGGACGCTGCCCCCGCGGCACCAGCCACAGGTTCACGATTCCCTTTTCCAGGGCGCGATAGGTTTCCGGCGGCATCTTCAGTCCCGTCAGCCGGCAGTCCATGACCGAAACCGGTTCCACCAGCAGGGGATTGTCCGCGAAGACCAGCAGCGGTCTGAGCCAGGTGTGACGGAAAGAAGCATTTTCACCGCCGCAGGCCATGCCGATGGAAAGGTCGGGGAACTGTTCGATGATGCCCTGGACATCGGAGGCCAGATCGGGAGCCTGCGATATCTGCCAGTCCACCAGGCGGACAGCCCGGTAGGCGTTGACCGAACCGGTGAGCAACGCGGTCATCACCACGGCGGCCACGGCACACTGGCGCAGGCCCGGCACCGGCGAGATGGGGGACCAGTTGCGGACCTCCAGGATTTCCTGCAGCAGCATCCCGGCAATGTACATAGTGGAGGGGACCAGGGGCAGCAGGTGCACCAACCCCGCACCGGGTTTGGCCGCCAGCACCAGGGTCAGGGCCAGCGAGGCCACCAGGCCAAGCAGGACCGCCGCGTGCTGTTTCAACTGGCTCGCCCGGACCGGCGACACCAGCAGCAGCACCGCGACCGGCAGCAGCAGATAGGCGGTGTACTGCAGCGTGACGGCCACCGAATCGGCAACCAATCCGTGGCCCACGGCGTTCCGCAACCAGGCCACATAGTTGACTATCGAAACCTGCGGATGAAAAACAAACGGCGCCGCGATGACCCCGCCCGCTCCCAGCATGGTCGGAAACAGGGACCGCCACCCGAACCGGCGGGCCGCCAATGGCAGGATCGGCAGAAAATAGAGTGCGGCGTGCACCTTGAGGTTGACGGCAAAACCGAACATGACCGCCAGGGTGACCAGGGCGATTGCCTTGCGGCCTTTGGCTACCGAGAACAGCGTCAGGCCGATGGCGAAGACCAGCAGGGCGTCCGGCCGCACCAGGTACACCGCAAAACCCTGGCTCCAGAAATACAGGGCCGCCAGACTGGTCACCGCAAGGGCCACCCAATCCCGACCGGATCGGGCCAACGCCGCGTATAAGAACACCAGGCACCCCAATACGCCCAGAATCGACGCCAGTTTGGCCGAGAACAGGGAGGGCCCCAGCACTTTCAGGAACAAACCATTGGTCAGGAATACCGAAGGACCATACAGGACACTGTAACGCTGGGCGGACTCGACATCGTGATAGAGGGGTTCACCACTTTGAACCAGCCAGGACAGGCTGGATATGACGGGCTCGACTTCGCCGGCGAAACCGTCCTGCACCAGATACCAGGCGCCGATCCCCGCAAAAACAAGAATGACACCCATACAAAGGCCGACGACACCGCGCCGCCTGGTCGTGGGGGAGATCGTGCCGAAAGCGTTCTGGATTTGTTTGTAGCGAACCAGAAGGACCCACAACGTAAATGTAAGTGCAAACGCCACAATCATGTGGCGCGCCAGATATATGAAGAAATCCAACAACAGACGGATCATTACCAATTAACTTTTGGATCTCCTTACGCCGATAAATGGGGCAGAATTGCTCCCAGCCCGGCGAGATAGGCTTGGTGGACATTCACGCCCTTATACTGACAGGATTCTAGAAAAAATCAACCAAAATGACATGCCATAAACCAAAAGTTGAACAAAATCACGTAATCAATTTCAAATATTGAGGTTGGCGAAGGAAATCAAATGGTTTTCCGCCATCTGGTAGAGATATGTCGCCACCCGCTCGGGAATCTGGTCGTTTTCCGCCGGAAAATCCCGCCCGAAGGCCGTGGCCATCTCGCCGACGGTCATTTTTCCATCCATCAGGGTCCAAAGATAGGATCCGCGCTCTTCAAGGGGGATTCGCACGAATTTCTTGCTCTCCTTCAGCCTTGGCTGCAAATAACGCCCCAGAAGCCCCGCACGGAACCGGGGCTGCAGGACGACCACTTGGTCGGGACCATTGCCCTGGGTCCATCCACAGGCTTTCTGGGGCACCAGAGCCATGAAATCGACCCCGCGCCACTTCCTTGAGGATTTACGAAAGAAATTCATTTGTCCGCAATATTCCCTTCCTGGAAAATCTATCCTAAACTTCGTTTCCCAGCTGACGTTAAACACAGTAGACTGGCGGCACAGCGCTCGGTCAGGAGCGCAAACGGAGCCACGCCATATCAGCCCTGCCAAGCCAGGGAACAAGATTAGGGAACCGGGTTAGGAAAAGCCATGGAAAACCACATATCCATTCGCGACCGCTGGCTGGGAGCCCTTTGCTACCTGTCGGTCGTGGTCTTCGTACCGATGCTGTCCACTTCCAAATCCGCCTTTCTGGCCCGGCACTGCCGGCAGGGATTCGCACTCCTGTTCGTCGAAGTGGTGGGGGTCTTCTTCATCTGGATCATCGACGCCACCCTCGGCCGTTTGCCGCTGCTGGGATTCCTCGTGGTGATCGCCCTGCGGCTGGTGTTTTTCCTGTTTGTCCTGTCGATGTCGGTCCTGGGTTTCACCAAGGCCATCTTCGGGGAAGACTGGCGCCTGCCGTATCTGGACGACCTGGCCGCCAAGATCCCCGTCCACTAGCCAAACCCTAAATCCCTATATTTCATACCGATGGGCGAGTCGCTTAAGTGATTGCGCATAATGTATATTATGTTAAGTTGGCGAAAATGTATAAATAACGGCCGGAAACCCTGAGGCGTCCGGCCGAATAATTCCAGTTACCCCTGCGGCGCATCAACCGATGACATCCACCATCTTGTCCCGGATCTTGTCCTCGGCGGCCTGCCCGATCAGTGAATCGACCACCTGCCCGTTTTTGAAAAACAGCAACGTGGGAATGCTCCGGATGCCCAGTTTTCCGGCAGCCTGCGGATTGGCCTGGATATCCATCTTGCCGACCAGCATCCGACCGTCGAATTCCGCGGCCAACTTTTCGATGGTCGGTGTCATGGCCTTGCAGGGTCCGCACCAGGGCGCCCAGAAATCCACCAATACGGGCTGATTGCTCCCGGTGATCCGCTCATCGAAGTCCTTGTCAGTGAATTCCGTTAGTTGTCCAGCCATGTTTTGTCCTTTCCTGGCGGTAAGGCCGTCCCGAAGGATGGCCCGAAGGTTCGGGTTCACGGGTTCAATCATTTTGATCCCGGCAAAGATCGAGAATCAATTTTTCGATTATGATATTCGGTTTCAATGGAGAGCCTTTCAACCGCCGGTCACATGACAAGGCGGACCCAAGCGCGTTACCGAGGCCTTGGCCGCCCATACCACGCACCATCGGCTCCAGATAACGGAAACTCCAGGGATTCTGCCCCGAAAGCGCCCCGATTTCCCGGTCATTCATACCGGCACTGCGGCCCGCGGCCAGGATCGAGCCTTTGCGAACGCGGGAAATGATCAGGGGAGCAATTTCGTAGGCCGATCTCCCCCACTCGGACAGCCGGTACCAGGTTTTGAGGACCTGCGGGGCTTTTCCGGGTTCCAGATTGGCGGTAATTTCATAACCTTCCAGTGCGGCCTGATCCATGATGATCCGGCCGATCTCCTCGGAACTGATACCCCCGCCGCGATCTTCCGCAAGCAGGGCCAGCTTGTCGATTTCGCTCTTCAGGCTCAACAGGTCGTTGCCGACCAATTCGCACAGGACCTGTGCCTGTTCTGCTTCGAGAGGAAGGTTTTCGCGGCGGGCGGCCTTGAGGACCCACTGGATCAGCATCTCACCGGCCGGCGGGGTGAAATCGAACAGGAAACGGCCTTCCTGGCAGACCTTCACCCATTTTTTCCGCTTGTCCACCTTTTCGGCGGTCAGGATGAGGATGGTCTCATCGACGGGCCGACTCAGGTATTTTTCCAGCGCGCCCTGCCCGTCGCTTCCACCCAGGCACTTGTCGGCCTGCTTGACCCAGATGACCTGCTTGTTGCCGAGCATGGGAAGACTGAGGGCCTGCTGGAGAACCTTCTCGACCGGAGTCTGATCACCCTGGAAGACATGATAATTGAAGACCGAGCCGCTTTCGCCCAGGACATCCTTGCGGATCTTCTGGATCACACCCTCCATGCGCAGGGTGTCTTCTCCGGCCAGCAGATAGACGGACCGGAATTTTCCGGGTTTCAAATCCTGCTCGACCAGTTCCTGGAATCCGGGCAGGGCCGCACCTTTGGCTTTACGGGAATACCCCACGGAACTCCTAGACGGCTACCAGTCCTCGACGACCTGGGCCAGAATATCACGCACAATCTCTTCGACCGCTTCGTCACGGGCCGTATCTTCGTTCACATCATTATCGTTGAGGACATAGTTACCCGTCCCGGTAAATCGCCGCTTGTCGAAAATCTTTTCCCCCGTGGCCCGCACGGTGAAGGTCAGGACCACGGCAATCTGGACCTGGTATTCGTTGACGGTCAATTCCTGGGTGGTGGCCACCTCACGCAGGGTGTACCGGGCCACCCGCCCGCTGATGATGCTGTCCGCGTCGGCCTCGTCAACCACCTTGAGGGTGTTGTCCACCTGCAGGGCCCGGATGATATCGTCCGAGAGATCGACCCCGAGATTGGGCTCGGGCGTCAGGTTTTCCAGGTACTGCACCGCGACCATTTTCAGGTTTTCATCCACCCGGCCGCTGCTGGCCGAGTACACGCCGCATCCGGAAAGCAAAACAGGGACGGCCAGTAGCCCGACCAACCGGAAAAGGATTGTGCTGCAAAAAAACCGTTTCATGATTCCTTGAGGTCGTATTGCTTCAGCCGGTAGCGGAACTTGTCCCGGTTCAAACCCACCAGGCGCGCCGCTTCGGATTGGTTGCCGCCCGCTTCGGCCAGGGCCTTGCGGACCAGGGATTCCTCAATCTGGTTAACGAGCCCCTCAAGGTCAACACCCTCTTCGGGCAAAGAATTCCGCAGAATATCCTGCAGGGTGCGCCCAAGGTCGTCGGCCTGGCCGGTACCGGGATGCACCTGGAAATCATCCCGCCGCAGGACCTCGCCGCTGCCCAACAGGACGCTGCGCTCCAGCATGTTTTTGAGCTCCCGAATATTCCCCGGCCAGGCATAGCCCAGAAGGGCCTGCCGGGCCTCGTCGTCGAGACCGGTGAAGCTCTTGTTGAATTTCAGGTTGAACTGCCCCAGGAAATAATCGACCAGCGGCAGGATGTCCTCGACCCGCTCCCGCAACGGAGGCACCACCAGCTTGACCACATTGAGACGGAAGTAGAGATCTTCCCGGAATGATCCCGCCTTCACCTGGGCCTCCAGGTTGCGGTTGGTGGCCGCCACGATCCTAACATCGACCGAGATGTCCTCGACCCCGCCCACGCGCCGGAAGTTCATTTTTTCCAGGACACGCAGCAGCTTCACCTGGACCGGCAGGGCCATCTCCCCTATTTCATCCAGGAAGATCGTCCCCGAATGAGCCAGTTCAAGCAGGCCTTTCTTCTGGACGGCCGCACCGGTGAAGGCACCCTTTTCGTGACCGAAAAGTTCACTTTCCAGGAGTTGTTCCGGCAGGGCGGCGCAGTTGATCTCGAGCAGCGGGCAATCCTTGCGCAGGGACGTGCGGTGGATGAGGTTCGCGACAACGTCCTTGCCGGCTCCGGATTCGCCCTCGATCAGGACGGTGGTGGATTCACCGCCGGCGATCTTGCGGACAATGTCGTAGATCTCCAGCATGGACGGGGCCTGGCTCGGAACGACATCATCGACCCCGCCGAACAGGTCCCCGTGCTGCTGGTTGCGATACCGGCGCCGGGCCTCGGTATTGCTGGCCAGGGCCTTGGTGACGACCTTCAACAGACGATCCAGATTGATGGGCTTGTTCACATAATCGAAAGCGTCGAGTTTCATGGCCTGAACCGCGGTGTCGGTTTCGCGATAGGCCGTGATCATGACCACGCAGATATGCGGCAAGGCGCTTTTCAGCCCCCCCAGAACCTGGATGCCGCTCATGTCCGGCAGCATGAGATCCAGCAGAACGAGATCCGGAACCCTTTCCTTGGCCAACTCGAGACCGTCACCGCCGGTGCCGGCGGTGATAACCTCGTAGCCCTCGTCTTCGAGAGTGGCGGCCAGGAAAAGGCGAATGGCCTCTTCGTCGTCGATAACCAGGATGAGGGGTTTCATCAGGGTGTTCATCAGGGTATGGGATTCCCGGGTTTGTCGTTCCGTGCAGGCAAACTTCCGCCCGGATTATGCATGGGCCAAGGTGCCTAAGCAAGGAGGGAATGGGCCGGCGGGGCATAGACAAAGGCCGCTCTATCGAGCGGCCTTGATCTATTCCGTTTCAAGCCAGGCGTAACGCAGCAAAAGCCGGAAGGTCTAGCGCGCCCCCTCGCCCTTCAGGACAACCGACACGGTCGAGACCAGAATGCTGCCATCCTGCTTGAAGCCCGCATTCTTGATGTACCGGCGATCCAGTTCCACCTTGCGCCGGACCGATTCGATGGTGTCGTCATACCCGTTGATCACCTGGGCCAGGCCGGTGATGCCGGGAAGGACCAGCAGGCGGTCGCGGTAGTTGGGGATTTCCTTCTCCAACTGCCGGACAAAAACCATGCGCTCGGGGCGGGGACCGATGATGCTCATCTCCCCGCGCAGGACGTTCAGGAACTGGGGCACTTCGTCAAGGCGGCTGCGGCGCAGGAATTTTCCCACCCGGGTCACCCTCACGTCATTGACCCTCGCCCACTGAGGACCCGAGGATTCGGCGTTGGTGCCCATGGTCCTCAGCTTGATGACCTTGAACGGCCGGCCCGGTTGCAGGACCTTGCGGCGGTCCTTACCGGTGAATCCGTGGCGCTGCCGACGGCGGTTCAGACCGACTCTCTCCTGGGAGTAGAAGGTCGGACCCGGAGAATCCAGCTTGATGATCAGCATGAGGGCCGGCAGCATCAAACCGAAAATGGCCAGAGCCAACAGGGAAACGACAATGTCGAACAGCCTCTTGACACCCGGATACAAGGACCCCTGCATGCGCTTGAGGTCTAGCCCCGGGCCGGCAGCGGTTTCAAGTCGTGCGGAAAGAGAATCCAGGGCTTGATCCTGAAGCCCCGCGGCCTCGAGATGAGGCATCATGGCCGTGGCCGTGGCCCCGCTCCGACCAGCAAGATCGGAATGGGCGGACCTGTTTCGCCGTTTCATGTCGGCACCCTCCAAGGTACTACTCTTACGTATAAATTTCTTCTGCATAATCCCCACCAATTCACCCTATGCCATAGCGCTGTCCGAAATACGGTTCTGGTGTCAAGGCTATGTTTACAGTTCCCGGATTCCCCCGAACCGGGCACCTCGTTGATAGGATCTTTATTTTACCTGATCATCATCCCGATCGCAACCCAAAAATTGTCATTTGCCCACATTTGACGGTCAATTAACAAAGGAAATGATTTTTCCTGGTTGCCAAAATCCCCCCATAGCACCATCCTACGATAATCAGGACCGTGGAAAAAGTGGCCAAAAATTCAATAATTTTTGACCTTTGAAACTTCAGGGTCGGAGGCCCATGAAACTTCCCCGCCGATTAACTTCCCGCTCATTTGCCGTCATTGGCTTTTCCGTGGCTCTTTACGCCGCTGTCGCCCTGATTTTCGGCCTTGACGATATCCGCCGGGAACTGGCCGGATTTCCCGGCTGGCAATTGTGGGTTTTGGCGGCCCTCTCCTTGATAAATTACGCGCTGAGATTCTGGCGCTGGGAAGTCTATTTGCGAGCCCTTGACTCCCGAATCCCCCTGCGGGAGTCCCTTGGTCTCTATTTTGCCACCTACGTCATGGTGATCACACCCGGAAAGATCGGTGAAATTTTCAAGGCGGGAATTTTGCGGGAGAAGTTCGGGGTTTCCCTTTCCAGGGGATTACCCGTCGTACTAGCCGAAAGAATCTATGATTTCCTGGCCGTCCTGGTCCTGGCTGCGGTGGGAGTGTTTTTCTGGCCCGGCCCCCTGACCGGACTGACCACCGGGTTGCTGGCGGCGGCGGCCATCCCCCTGTTCCTGGCCTTGTTCCAGAACCGGAACATCAGGACCAGGCTTTTGGGACGGGCGGCGCGATCGGAAATGTTGTCCCGTCACCGGGTGGGCCTGGACGAGTCCATGGAATCGCTGAGCAGGCTGCTGGGGATCAAACATTCCCTGTTTTCCCTGACCCTGTCGACCCTGGCCTGGCTGTGCGAATGTCTGGGCTTGTGGCTCGTATGTCGGGGACTGGATTTTCCGGTGCCCCTGGGCGAGGCCCTCTTCGTCTACGCGGCGGGCACCCTGGTGGGTTCGCTGTCATTCCTTCCTGGCGGGCTGGGAGGAACCGAGGCCACGATCATCTGGCTGTTGGGCACCCTGTCCATGCCGGGTGCCACGGCCGCGGCGGTGGCCTTGCTCGTGCGGCTGTTCACGCTATGGCTCGCGGTGATCATCGGTCTGGTATTTTTTATGGCTTTCCGCAGCATACTTTTCAGTGAAGACGAGGAAATCCCCGAGCCCGGCGATACCCTCCCCAGCTGATACCTCGACCTTTAATTCCTGTCGTTGACCAGCCGGTCGTACCCGAGAAGGATCGTGATGACTGCCGCGACCGAGGCCAGGATCCAGGGAACATTGGCCCGGAACCAACCCTGTCTCTGGATAGTGACGTGGAGCGTATCACCGGGATATACCTGGGGATTGCCCATCGGATTGCCTTCCTTCAGGTACAGATCCAGGTTGATCAGGGTGGAAACGGCCTTGCCGCCGTCTTCATGGACCCAGTAGACCTTTTCCATGTCCGCCACGTCACTGGGAGCACCGGCCAGCATGATGACGTCCAGCATGGGCATGGGGTCCTCGATGGGGACGATGGTGGACACCCCCACCCCTCCGAACACCTTCACGCCTTCGGCCGAGGGTACACCCGAGGTGCCTTCGAGCAGGGCGGGAATGATCAGGGTGTCGCCGTCGCGCAGCTCCATGGCGGGAAATGCGCGGCCCTCCATCAATCCGGACAGGTCCAGGTTATTGACCTGGGGAATGCCTTCTTCATCCCTGATGACGCGGGCGAGCCGCAGATTGGCTTCCTCGGTCGGGCCGCCTGCGGAGCGGATGACATCCCACAAAGAAGGTAAATAATCGAATGACTGGGTGCCGGGGCGCGCGACCTGCCCCATGACGTAGATGTTCGTGGCCCCGCCGCGGCTCACTTCCAGGTGCAGGGTGTCGATGTTGGGATAGAACAAACGCAATTTCTGCTTGATGAACAGCGAAGCTTCCTCGCGGGACATCCCCGCCAACAGAACGTCACCCACCTGGGGAATATTGGCGTAACCTCCCTGGTCCAGCACCAATTCACTATCCAGATCCGGACGCCCGGGAACCGACAGCTTGACCTTGTCACCCACCCGCAAGGAAGTGGAAACATCCCCCTCCTGGCCCAAAACCAACAGGGGATTCAGCACCAGAGTCAGCACTACGACCCAGGCCAGCGGCCGCTTCCATGACCGGCACGGCGTTACCTCGGCAAACTCAGCGGATCGGTGCTTCATGCTCTCCTCCGTACTTCAGGCAAGGTCCCGATACCACGCCACGGTTTTCCGCAAACCCTGGTCGATATCAATGTCCCCCACGTAGTCGAGATATTCACGGGCCAGACCGACATCGGCCTGGGAGTGTTTCACGTCGCCGGGCCGTGATTCATCATAATGGGGTTCGACGTCGGTGCCAATGAGATCCCGGATCCGGAAACACAGATCCTTCACGGTCAGGCGATCGCCCAGGGCGATGTTGTAGGACCTGCCGCCGGCTTCGGGCCGCGCGGCGCAGGCGGCCAGATTGGCGTTCACCACATTGGCGATGTAGGTGAAATCCCGGGACTGGAGCCCATCCCCGTGAATGACGGGAGGCTGCCCGGCCAGGAAAGCCGTGATGAACTTGGGCACGACCGCGGCGTATTGGCTGTTGGGATCCTGGCGGGGTCCGAAGACGTTGAAATACCTCAGGCCGATGGTGCTCAGACCGTACAGATTGTTGAAGACCGCGCCGTACAACTCGGACACCCTCTTGTTGACCGCATAGGGCGACATCGGCCGCGGCTGCATGCCTTCATGTTTGGGCAGTTCCTCGGTATCGCCGTAGATGGAACTGCTGGCGGCGAAAACCACTCTCCTGACACCCTGCTGGTGGGCGCCCCAGAACACCCGCAGGGTGCCGCCGATATTGTGCTCGTCGCTGGTCAGGGGATCCGCCACGCTGCGCGGGACACTGGGCAGGGCGGCCTGGTGAAAGACACAGTCCACACCCTGGCAGCACGCCATGACGGTGTCGATGTCGGTGATGGAACCGACATGGAGCTGAACATCATCGATGATGTCGGCGATGTTTTCCTCACGGCCGGTGGACATGTTGTCCAGCACGACCACTTCATGCCCCCGGCTGACCAGTTCCCTGCTCAAATGAGACCCGATAAACCCCGCTCCGCCTGTCACCAGGTATTTACTCATGTCCTGGACATCCCTCCGCTGGTTTTACGAACCCGGCCTAAAGCCTGATCAGATCGGCCGACTCATGCCCCTTGAGGGCGTTGCGCGTGTCGATGACGACCGGACCGGCATCGATCAGCACGGCGTGGTCCACCGTCGGGTGCGGTGTGACGATGACCACGGCGTCAAAACCGGCAACGGCTTCGGACGACCACTGCTCCAGTCGTTCCGCTGAAATCTCGGCAGGCACCGACTCCACGTGGGGATCGTACCACGAGGTTTTTCCGCCCAGGTTGGACACCATTTCCATGATGTCCAGGGCCGGGGATTCGCGCATGTCGTCGATACCCGGCTTGTAGGCCACTCCCACTACCAGGACCCGGCTGCCGTTGACGGATTTGCGCCTGTCGTTCAGGGCGCGGGTGACCAGCTTCAGGACATGCCTCGGCATGAAGCTGTTCACCTGCCCGGCCAGGTCGATGAACCGGGCTTCCGACCCGGCCTGCTTGGCCTTCCAGGACAGATAAAACGGATCGATGGGGATGCAGTGGCCGCCCAGACCGGGACCCGGGTAGAACGGCATGAAGCCGAAGGGTTTGGTGGCGGCGCCGTCGATGACTTCCCAGACGTCGATGTCCATGGCGTTGCACATCAGGGCGATTTCATTGACCAGTCCGATGTTCACACTGCGGAAGGTGTTCTCCAGCAGCTTGACCGTTTCGGCGACCCGGACCGACGAAACCGGAACCACGGTCTCCATCACCTGGCCGTAGAGATTGCGGGCCACCTCGGTGCAATTCGGTGTGACGCCCCCCACCACCTTGGGAATGTTGATGGTGTGGAAAGTGGGGTTCCCGGGATCGACCCGTTCCGGGGAAAAGGCCAGGAAAAAATCCCGGCCGACTTCGAGGCCGTTTTCGCTCAGGATGGGCAGGATGACTTCTTCGGTCGTGCCCGGATAGGTCGTGCTTTCGAGGATCACCAGCATCCCGGAGTGCATGCTCTCGGCAATGGACCCCACGGCCGCCTGGATATAGGAAATGTCCGGATCGCGGGTCTTCCCCAGGGGCGTCGGCACGCAGATGTTGACACTGTCCACTTCAGCCAGCCGGGAAAAATCCGTGGTGGCTACCAGGTGACCAGACTCCACGACACCAGCGAGATCCTCGCTGGAGATGTCGATGATGTAGCTGTCGCCTTTGTTCACCGCATTGACCTTGTTCACGTCCAGGTCGAATCCGATAACCCGGAAGCCCGCTTTGGCGAATGACACCGCCAGCGGCAACCCGACGTAACCCAGGCCCAGGATGCCCAGCCGGGCCTCCTTGCTCTTCAGTTTGCTGATCAATTGCTGCATGAACATTCCTCGTTTGACATGAATGTAAAAAGCCATCGGGTCCGGACGAATCAGACCCTGCTTCCCTTATCATCGGCAATCCCGGCTGACGGTTTACCAACTCCTGGAAGTAATCAGGGGCCCGTTCCCGTTCACTTGTCCTGGTTCCGGAATTCCGCCTTCAAACGCTTCATTTCCACCCTGGTTTCCCTGAGATCCACCACTTTGTAATACAAACGGCGGAGAACCGAAAGGACAAAAAGCCCCATCAGGAACAGGGCTCCACGGCGGTACCAGGGGTTGAGGTCGGCCCCGTGGGTGGAAAACAGGTCGTCGATGGTGCGGGTGAAAACAACCAGCGTCACGGCAAAAGCCACATAAAGCAGGCAGTGGACCAGGCCGCTGCTGAAGTCCTCGCGGCAGCGGAGGTACTGGCGCAACGGAAAATCCCCGCCGGAGCCGTCCCGGAACCGGGATTCGAACAGATCGGACTTTTTACGGGATCTCTTCGAAATCAGCATCATCGATATCCTGTTCCGTCAGGTCATTCATGGGACGGCCGGTCGGCGGCGAACTTCCACTGTCCCGGACGTCCTGCTTGGGGGACGGTCCCGTGGGGCCGGACCCCACCATCGATTTAATGGAAAGATAGATCCGCCTGACCAGAAGGCCGAATAAAAAGAGAAGCAGGATTCTGAAAATATTCATGATTCACACGAAGGAAAGTGGTGGTACGCCCGACAGGATTCGAACCTGTGGCCTTCTGCTCCGGAGGCAGACGCTCTATCCAGCTGAGCTACGGGCGCACGTGTGGTGGCGGAATTATGGAACATGAATCCTTTGGCGTCAAATTCCATGTGAACACCATCGTCGGGCTTCTGATCAGCCGTGCCCCAGCAACTGTCGCGCATAGGCAACCTGTTGATCGGGCCCGCCTGCAACCCGGCTTTTGTCGCCACCCAGAAGCCGGGCGATTTCCTCGACCCGGGCTTCCCCGGGAACAGGGACGACCTGCAGAACAGTTCTCCCGCCGGTTACCGATTTTTCCACCTTGAGGTGATGGTCGCCCCGGGCCGCGACCGTCGGCAGATGCGTGATACAGACCACCTGGCCTTCAGCAGCCAACCGGCCCAGCAGTTCGGCCACCGGGACGGCGTTGTCCATGCCGAGGCCGGCGTCGATCTCGTCGAAAAGCTGCAGGGACTGGCGCGTACTCCCGCGCTGGAGAACGGACAGGCCCAGGAAGATCCGTGATTTTTCGCCCCCGGAGGCAATGCGGCCCACCTCGCCGAGACTCTCGCCGCGATTGGTCCGGGCCGACAGGCTGATCCGGTCGGCGCCCCGCCTGGTCAGACGGCATGGCTGATCCTCCACCAGCACGGCGCTTTCCCCGTCAAGATCCGGTTCGATGCCGAATTCCAGTTCGAGTTCGGGCAGGGCCAGCGGCCGGATGGTTTCCACCGCCCGGGCGGCCACCTTCCCCGCTCCCCTGCGGCGGTTCTCCCGCAAGGCTTCGGCCGCCGCGATCAGTTCGAGCCGGGCCGTGTCCCGCAAGGACGCCAGATGGTCGAGATCCGAGGCGGCCTCTTCCTGCCGGGAAATCCGTTCTGTCAGGACGCCGTGCAGTTCGATCAGGCCGTCACAGGTCCGGTCGTATTTCCGGCGGAGATCTTCATAAAGGGATTTGCGGGCTTCCCATTCGTCCAACTGTTCGGGATCGGCGTCGACGCGGTCGAGAAATCTCTCCAGGCCCGAGGCGGCTTCACCGACGGCGGCTTCGGCGTCCTTGATCAGTTCCATGATGCTTTGCAGCCGCGGGCTGGCGTCGGCCAGCGGCGCCAGGACACTGTCCGCGGAACCGAGCAGTTGCCGCGCGTTGACGGGACCTTCGGCCAGACTCTCCCGCGCCTGCCCCGCGGCTTCCAGCAGGGCCCGGGCGTTGCGGCCAACCGCGAGACGCTCGGCCAACAACTCTTCTTCATCCGGGTCCAACCCGGCCTCGTCCAGTTCCTGGTGCTGGTAGCGCCACATATCCAGTTGCTGGCGGGCGAATCCCTCTTCCTCGAGACGATGATCGTACCGGGATTGCAATTCCTGGAAGTTGATCAGGGCGGCGGCCACCCGGTCCCTTTCGGCTTCATTCTCCAGAACCGAATCAAGAAACTCACCGGGAAACATGGGCTGCGACAGGAGTCGTTGCTGATCCTGGCTTTGAATGGACAGAAGCTCGCCGCCCAACTGTTCCAGCAAAGGGAGCGAGGAAACCAGGCCGTTGATGAGAACCCGGCTGCGTCCCTCGCGCTTGAGTTCCCGGCGCAGGACCAGCATTCCGTCGGACCCGAGCCGGATGCCCAATTCAGTCACGAAACGACCGGTTTCATCCCGTCCGCTCAAATCGAAGACGCCCTCCACGAAGGCCAGGTCTTCTCCCTCGCGGATCAGACCGCGGTCGGCCTTGCCGCCGCCCAGGAGGGTTAGTGCGCCGGCGATGAGGGATTTTCCCGCTCCGGTCTCGCCGGTGAGCATCGTCAAACCCGTCTCGAAACCCAGGACCAGATCATCCACCAAGGCCAGGTTGCCGACCCTGAGTTCGCGCAGCATCAGGACTCGCTCCCGCTGCGCCGCCGGGTGCCGCCCCAGTTCAATTTGTGTCGCAGGACACGGTAGAAACTGCTCTGGGGAAACTTGATCAGGTTGACTTCCCGGTGGGCCTCCCGGAAGGCCAGCCGGTCCCCGTTGGCCAGGACATTGGTCCGCTGCCCGTCCGCTGTCAGGATGGCACCTTCACCTGTTTCATGAAGAAGCAGCTCTATCTTCGTACCGCCGGCCACTATAAGAGGGCGCATGCCGAGGCTATGCGGACAGATCGGGGCCACCAGCAGACAATCGACGGTGGACTGGCAAATGGGCCCGCCGGCGGAAAGGTTGTAGGCGGTGGAGCCGGTCGGTGTGCTGACGATGATGCCGTCGCCGAGAAAACGGCCCAGCGAGTCGCCATCCATCTGCAGTTCCATGTCCAGGGCCCGGGGCAAGGGCCCCATGTTCACCACCAGATCGTTGAGGGCGCTGGCGGTGGCGATTTTTTCTTCCTCCCGCCAAACCGAGCAATAGACCCGCGACCGGGTGTCCAGGTGGTATTGACCGGTAAAGACCAGATCCAGGGCTGCGGGGACCTCTTCCAGGGGAACGTCGGTCAAATAGCCCAGGGAACCGAGGTTGACGCCCAGCAACGGAACACCCGAAAGACCCAGCACGCGGCCGGCCCGCAGCATGGTGCCGTCTCCCCCCAGGGCAATGACCACATCGACCTTCTCGATCAGTTCCTTATTTGGCAGAACGGGAATAGAGGCCGGGACGCCTCCGGCAAGTTCTTCCGAGGCGAGCACTTCGACACCCGCGGCGGCACACCGATCGGCAATGGTCCGCACGGCGCGGGGCAAATCGGATTTGCGGGGATTCCCGAACAGGCCGATACGCGTTATGGGTGCCATGTTGCTCTTTCCGGAACTGTTCATGAGGCGCTCTGGGCCTGGGAACCGTCGCGGCGTTGTTCGAAAGTCTCCTGGATCCTTCGGGCCAGCCCGACGCTGTCGAGCCCCATGTCCATCAGCAATTCGCTGCGCGAAGCATGTTCCTGGAAGCTGTCGGCAATGCCGATGTTCAGGACCCGGGGGTGGCCAACCACACCCGGCCGCGCCGCCCATTCGAGGACGGCGGCCCCGAACCCCCCGGCCAGGGCGTTCTCCTCCACCGTCACGACCAGGCGGTTGCGCTGCCAGACGGATTCCAGCAGGTCTTCGTCCAGGGGTTTGATGAAGCGCATGTCCACCACTTCGGCGGACAGCCCGGCTTTGGCCAGGATCACGGCAGCTTCGCGGGATTCCTGAACCATGGAGCCGACGGCCAGGATGCAGAGATCATCACCCTGGGCGAGGGTCTCCGCCTTCCCCACGGGAATCGCGACCGGATCACCTTCCAGGGAAACGCCGGGCCCCGAACCGCGGGGATAGCGAATCGAAGAGGGACCATCCTCGCGGGCCAGCCCCGTGGCCAGCATGTGACGCAACTGGTCCTCGTCGCGGGGCGCCATGACGACCATGTTGGGGATCATCCGCAGGAAGGTGTAATCGAAGACCCCGTGATGGGTGGGACCGTCCTCGCCCACCACGCCACCCCTGTCCACGGCGAAGACCACCGGCAGGTCCTGCAGGGCGATGTCATGGATGATCTGATCGATGGCCCGCTGCAGGAAGGTGGAATAGATGGCCACCACCGGTTTGTGTCCCTCGCTGGCCAGGCCGCCGGCAAAAGTGACGGCGTGACCCTCGGCGATGCCCACATCATGGAAACGGCCGGGGCAGCGCTCCTTCATGGCGGTCAACCCCGTGCCCGAGGGCATGGCGGCGGTAACACCGTGAATGCGGCGGTCCTCTTCCGCCAACTGCGCCAATGTGTCCCCGAACACCGAGGTGTAGCTGGGCACCGAAGGGGGCACGACCTTGATCCCCTCGGACTTGTCGAACTTGCCCACGCCGTGATAGCGCTGGCCGTCTTCCTCGGCGAAACGATACCCCTTGCCCTTGCTGGTGATGCAATGGATGAGGATGGGGCCCTGCATCTTGCTAACTGCTTTCAGGGTCTTGACCAGCAGGGGCAGATCGTGACCGTCCAGCGGCCCGAAATACTTGAACCCCAGTTCCTCGAACAGGATGGTCGGGACAACCAGCTGCTTCAGGCTTTCCTTGATCCGGCCCGCCATCTTCTGGGCCTTGGAACCGTGGGGAATCTTGCCCAGCAGATCCCAGATGTCGGCCTCCAGGCGCACATAGCTTTTGCCGCTGGTGATCCGGGTCAGGTATTTTGAAATGGCCCCCACGTTGGGGGAAATGCTCATCTTGTTGTCATTGAGAATGACGATCATGTTGGTCCCGAGCTGACCGGCGTTGTTGAGACCTTCGTAAGCCAGGCCACCCGTCAGCGCGCCGTCCCCCACCACCGCCACGACCGCGTTGTCCCCGCCGGCGGCATCCCGCGCGGCCGCGAACCCCACTGCGGCGCTGATCGACGTGCTGGCGTGGCCGACGCCGAACATGTCGTGGGGACTTTCCGACTGTTTGGGGAATCCGGCCACCCCACCCTTGCTGCGCAGGGTGCCGAATCGATCCCGCCTGCCGGTGAGGATCTTGTGGCCGTAGGCCTGATGGCCGACATCCCAGACGATCTTGTCGGTCGGAGTGCTGAAAACCCGGTGCAGGGCCACGGTCAGTTCCACGACACCGAGACTGGCGCCCAGATGTCCGCCGGAACGGGAAACCGAAGTGATGATTTCATCGCGCAGCTCGGCGCAAAGCTGGTCCATGGCAGCCAGGGGCAGCTTTTTGAGATCCTCGGGTCCTTCAATTTTTGGCAGGAGGGGTTCCATGCCTCGTCCTTTCCCTGCGTATCAACCGATTCCTGAAAAGATTAACCCGGCCCGATCCCGAACGCCAGAGCGAAAAGACCGCCGAACACCACCCCGAACACCACGTGGGACACCTGATGGGTCCGGGGATCGAGGAATCCGGCCACCCGCTGGTGAAAATGCCCCGCGTCCGGTAGCGACGCCACCAGATGGAAAACGGCTGCCCGTTGCCGAGTGGCGGCCACCCGCAACTTGACCGTGTCGTGGATCACGATGACCGCAAACACCAGGACAAAGGCGGTCTGTCCCGAATTCCAACCCGAGCGAAGGATGACCAACACCAGCAGGCAGGACAGGATGCTGGCCTGCAGGCTGGGCAAGCCCCGTCCCTGGGCGGCCACAGCCAGGTCGAAATGCCGTTTGGTGACGGAATACACCACTACCTTGAAGACCTGGACCAAAGTGCCACAGGCCACGACCACCGCCCAAACCGGCCAATTGACGATTGAATTCAGCATACTACCGGTCCCGGTTCCACATCAATCCGGCCAGGGCGCAAAGACGGTCGCCGGCGGCGCCCGCGGGCAGCGCCTCTTCCAGGTTCCGCAGGCCGCTGCGTCCCAGGCGCAACATTCTTTTCCTCGCGGCCGCCAAGCCTTCCACCCTGACCCAGGTGGCCTTGCCGGCGGCGACATCCTTGCCGGCGCTTTTCCCCAGTTGGGCCGTCGTCGCGGTCACATCCAGGATGTCGTCCGCCCCCTGGAAGGCCAGTCCGAGATCCAGCCCCGCCTTTTCAACCCGACCGAGGACCGTCGGCCCGCTTCCCGCGAGAAGCGCGCCACAGGAAAGGGAGGCCGCCAGCAAGCGGGCGGTCTTGTCCCGGTGGATGCGCCGGACCGAAGCCGCGGTCACCGGGGCGCCCTCGGCATCGAGATCGTTCTGCTGTCCCCCCACCATGCCCGCGGGGCCGACGGACCGTCCGACCAGGTCCACCAAAGGTCCGGCGAATTTCCCTCCGGAACGGGCCAGCACGCAAAAGGCCAGAGCCTGCAGGCCGTCACCGGCCAGGATGGCGGTCGCCTCGTCGAAGGCCACATGGCAGGTCGGTCGTCCCCGGCGCAGATCATCGTCGTCCATGGCGGGCAGATCGTCATGAATCAGGGAATAGGTGTGCAGCATTTCCAGGGCGCAGGCCGCGTCCATGACCGACCCGCGGTCGACCGCCGACTTTTTCCCGCTCCCGGTCAGGGCATCCCATGTCCACAGGGCCAGCACGGGACGCAACCGCTTGCCGCCGCCCATCAGACTGTGCCGCATGGCGGCTTTCAACCGCGCGGGGATACCTTTTTCGCCGTTGAGCAGGCACCGCAGGTTATTCTCCACGGCCTTGCGTTCGGCTGAAAGTTCCCGCCGGAGTTCAGCCGGTTCCATCCAGACCCTCTTTCCTGGCCATGGCTTCCCAGGTGTTTTCCAGGAGCATGGCGATGGTCATGGGCCCCACCCCGCCCGGAACCGGGGTCAGGGCGGCGGCATGTCCCATCAGGGCGGCGGCGTCCACGTCGCCCACCAGACGGGTGCCCTTGGGACGATCGGGGGCGTCGATCCTGTTGATCCCCACATCCACGACCACGGCTCCCTTGCCTATCTCGGCTGTCCCCAGAGCCCGCGGAACCCCGATGGCGGCCACCACCACATCGGCCTCCGACGTCACCGACGCCAGGTCTCGGGTGCCGGAATGGCACATCGTGACCGTCGCGTTGCCGTCATCCCTCTTCAGGGACAAAAGCAGGCTCAAGGGGCGCCCGACGATGACGCTGCGACCCACGACCGCGACATTTTTTCCCGCCATGGGGATGTCATAGTGGGCCAACAGGCGCAGGATCCCCTTGGGTGTACAGGGAACAAAACGGGGGTGCCCAGCCACCAGACGGCCCAGGTTTTCCGGATGGAAACCGTCGACGTCCTTGGCGGGGTCCACGGACATCAAAACCTTTTCCTGGTCCACGGTTCCGGGCAGGGGAAGCTGCACCAGGATCCCGTCGATGGCGGGGTCGGCGTTCAGTTGGGCGATGAGATCGAGAATCTCCCCTTGGGGCGTTTCCGCAGGCAGGCGGTGCGTCACATGGTGGAAACCGACTTCATCGCAGCCCTTTTCCTTGTGCCGGACATACACGGCCGAAGCGGGATCCTCTCCCACCAGCACGACGGCCAGACCCGGCTGGCGGGGAGCTGCGGCCACCTTGTCCCTCAGTTCGGCAAACACGGCGTCCCTGACGGGCTTGCCCTTGAGCAGAATCGTTTCCACTGTCGTCCCCCTATTTGGCGAAGGAAGTCGCCCTGGTTTCGCGGATGACCATGATCTTGATCTGACCCGGATATTCGAGTTCGCCCTCGATCCGCCGGCTGACCTCCTCGGCCAGCATGGCGGCGTCCGCGTCGGACACCTTGTTGTGATTGACCAGCACCCTGACTTCGCGACCGGCCTGGATGGCGTAGGACTTTTCGACCCCGTCGAAACTGTCGGCGATCTCCTCCAGGTTTTCCAGCCGCTGGACGTAGGTCTCCACGCTTTCACGCCGGGCGCCCGGCCGGGACGCGGACACGGCGTCCGCCGCCGAGGTGATGAAGGTGTAGGGCGAGGTCGCCTCCACGTCCTGATGATGCCCGCCAACGGCATTGATCACCGTCTCGTTCTCGCCGAACTTCTTGCACAACCGGGCCCCGATGACCGCGTGGGGACCTTCCACCTCGTGGTCGGCGGCCTTGCCGATGTCGTGGAAAAATCCACACCGGCGGGCCAGACGCTGATCCAGTCCCAACTCCCCGGCGACAACGCCAGCCACCGCGGCGACCTCCGCGGAATGCTTGAGCAGGTTCTGGCCGTAGCTGGTCCGGTAGTTCAGGCGGCCCACATAATAGTAGAGTTCCGCGTTCACGCTCTGGAGCCCCAGATCCAGGCAGGCCTGCTCCCCGGTCTCCAGGATCTTTTCGTGCATTTCCCTGCTGGTCTTGGCGACCACTTCCTCGATCCGCCCCGGATGGATGCGCCCGTCGTGGATGAGAATCTCCAGCGCCTGCCGGGCCACTTCCCGCCGCACGGGATCGAAGCCGGAAACGATGACGGCGCCCGGAGTGTCGTCGATGATCAGGTCCACCCCGGTGGCCAGTTCGAAGGCCCGGATGTTCCGGCCCTCGCGGCCGATGATCCGCCCCTTCATTTCGTCGTTGGGCAGGTCGACCACCGAAATGGTCCGCTCGGCCACATGTTCGGAAGCGTAACGCTGGATGGCCAGGCTGAGAATCTTGATCGCCTCGCGGCGGGATGAGCGGTCGGTATCCTCCCGCACCTGCTGGATGCTTTTGGCCGCGGCCAGACGGGCCGCTCCGACCATGTTCTCCATCAGTTGCTGCCTGGCGTGGTCGGCGGACATGCCGGCGACCTGCTCCAGCTTGGTGTTCTGTTCGGCGAGCAGGCCGGACAACCTCTGCCGGTCCCGGTCCATTTCCCCCTGCCGGCTTCTCAGGTTCTCGTCCAGCTGATCCAGACGGCTTTCCTTCTGGTCGATGAAGGCGACCTTCTTGTTGAGGTTGTCCTCCCGGTTGTCCAGGGTCTCCTGGCGCCTCGCGCTTTCGGTGCGGATTCTATCGGTTTCCTGGTCGAAACGGGACCGGGCCTGGTAGAACTCTTCCTTGGCCTCGAGTTTGGCGGCTTTGAGCAGGTCGGAGGCCTCCTTGCGGGCATCCTCCAGCAACTTCTCCCGCACCTGGCCGGCCTGGCCGTGAAGTTTTTCATAGCGGATCCTGAACGCGATCCAGCCCAACAGGAAAAAAAGAACCGCGGCGGCAATGACATAGGCATACGCCGGAACCTGCGGCATGGTCACTCCTTCCCGGGTTATGGAGCTGTCAGGAAGAAAACGGAGGCGTTGATCCGAAGCCGGTGGTCGACCCCGCCCGGTCGTGTGAGCCGGAAGCAACTGAACCGTGTTGCTCCAGGTGGGTCACCTGTTCCGGCATTCAATCTTCCCGTTAGGGCATGATATCGGGCCGAAAACTCCGGTAACCCCTTAACGAAGTGTTGGCTCACTTGTACGACACATCACGTGCCGGGCAGGGAATCACCACCATTTCGAGCGGTGCGGTCTTCCCCGACTTCCTTGATCAGCAGCCGGGTCAGGTGGGTTGTTCTATCTTCGAGCGAGGCCGTGGTTTCCATGCGTTTCTGTTGTTCTCGCAACAACTCGTCGGCGATATTGACGGCTGCCAGAATGGCAACCCGGTCGGTGGAAACAACGGCGGCACCTTTGGCGACCTCGTTCATTCGTTTATCAACGAAAGCCGCAACTTCTTGAACATACTCGGCATCGTCGCCACCCTTGAGGGTGTACTCCTTGCCGAAGATTGTGACTGTCACGCTCTCAGGTTCCAACTCGGACCGCTTCCCGCTAAAAGCCGGCTTCAGCCCCGGCAGACCATCGGTTAACCGATGGCCTCCAGTTTCTGAAGCAGATCTCCGACCTTGTCCTCGATTTCCTTCCTCTTCTGCTCGTAAACCTCGACGTTCTCCGCCTGCTGGCGGGAATCGCCGAGTTCGTGATTCAATCGGTTGTTCGCATCCTCGAGTTCGGTATTGATGGCTTCCAGCTCGTCGCAGCGACCGCTGAGACGGGTGTTTTCCGCCCTCAAGTCCTTGATCAGCGCCACGGCCTCCAGGACCTTGGCCTCGAGGATGTTGAGATTGCTGTCCATTGAGGTGTCCGCTCTCTTCCTTGATCCCGGTCATCCTGAAACATCTTGAATGGGGACCGATCCGGATATGTATGCCCGGAAATCAGTCCTGGCTTCTCGGTTCTATCTGCAAGCGATCGGACAGTCCCTTCAGGATTTCCCCAATGGCCCTGTCCACCGTCTTGCTTTTCAAATTACCCTTTTGCGAGCGGAACTTCAAGCGAATTCCAAAGGCCCCCTTGCCCTTTGGAACGCCTTTGCCGCGATAGATATCAAACAGATCCACCCGCTCCAGATGGGGCCCGCCGTTGGCGAGAACAGTCTCTTGAATAGCCCCCCAGGCCGTGCCCGCGGAAACCAGCAGCGAAAGATCGCGCTTGACCGCCGGAAATCTGGTAAAAGGTTCAAATTTCATCGGTTCAGGGGTCAGATCCATCAGGCTGAGGTTGATTTCAGCCACCGCAACGGGCAAATCGAGGTCGAATTTCTCCAAAACCCCCGAATCCACCCGGCCCGCCGCTCCCACGACTCGGCCGTCCCGGTCCTGAATACCCCACTGGGAACCGGCCTGAAGCCAGGTTTCCGTGTCACCGGGCTCCAACGCCAAGGTGACCCGCAGGTGGGCCGCCAGCGCATCCAGAACACCCTTGATCTCCAGGAGATCGGCCGGCATTCCGTCCAGGCCTTCCTGCCGCCAACCCGCCACCGCGAATTGCAGGAAGACGGGTTCTTCGGGCAGCAGTTGGTCATCCGCCTGCTTGAAATCGGTTCTCTTGGTCCCCGCCGGCCAGAAAACGCGGTTGATCTGGAACAGCCGGACCGGCGGCGCCGAACCCGCGTTGAGATTGCGGCGGGCCACATCCAGCATTGAAGGAAGCAGCGAAGTCCGCAACTGGGTGTCGCCCCCGTGATGGGGATTGATCACACCCATGGTCCGGGCGCGGCAATCATCCTCCGCCAGACCCAGGCCTTCCAGATCTCCTGAGCCGAAGAAACTTGAGGTCACCAGTTCGCTGAAGCCGCTGTCCGCGAACCAGTGGCGCATCCTGGTCTGCACAACTTCCTCGGGCCGGCGAAGGCCGCCTCCGGTCCCCCGGAAACCGCCTCCGGAAGGCAGATTGTCCAGGCCGAAACTCCGGGCGATTTCCTCGATGAGATCAACTTCCAGGAAGAGGTCGCGCCGGAAGGAGGGAATCTTCACCATCATATCGACGGCCTTGCGGCTGCCGGTGCCGGAGTTGCCCATGGGCTGGACCTTGAGTCCGAGGGCCTGAAGATGCTGCGCCGCCTGGTCGGTGGTGATTTCGGTGCCCAGGACGCGGTTGACCTGCCACAGGCGCAGGGGGATGCTCGGGGCAGCCTTGCGGTCGGGATCCTGGCGGTCCGCCCAGGCCGGCAGGACACGGGCCCCGGCCAGATCATGATACAACTGCAGGGCGCGCAGGGCGGCTCTTTCCACCATGTCCCAGTCGGCGCCTCTTTCGAACCGGTAGGAGCTTTCACTGATGAGACCGAGACCCCGGCTGGCCGTACGGACCAACCCGGGGTTGAAGAAGGCGCTTTCCAGAATGATCTCGGTGGTGGACTCGGTCACCTCGCTATTGGCCAGTCCCATGACGCCCGCCAGGGCGATGGGCCCGTTGTCATCACAGACCAGCAGGGTGCCTTCCTCGAGTTTGCGTTCCTGATCGTCCAGGGTCATCACCTTGGTGCCCGCGGCCGCGGTCCGGATGGTGATGGTCTCGCCGACCAGTTTCGCGCGGTCGAAGGCATGCATGGGCTGCCCGAGTTCGAACATCACGTAGTTGGTGATGTCGACCAGATTGTTGATGGGCCGGCTCCCGATGGCGCGCAACCGGTTCTGCATCCAATCGGGTGAGGGGCCGATGGCAAGCCCGGAAGCCCCGAAGGCCCCGTACCGGGGGCAGTCACCGTAGTTTTCGATCTTGACCTGGATGCCCAGGCTTTCGTTGCTCGGCTGGTAGCTCCAGACCGGCGGCATGGAAATCTTGGTCCCGTAGATGGCGGCGACTTCCCGCGCCACTCCGATATGGCTGAGCCAGTCGGGCCGGTTCGGCGTCACTTCGATATCCAGGACCGTGTCGGAAAATCCGTACAATTCGTCCGCCGAAGTGCCCGGGGCCAGGTCCGTGGTCAACTCCATGATGCCCGCGGATTCAGCGGACAGGCCGAGTTCGCTGGCGGAACAGATCATGCCCCGGCTCTCGACGCCCCTGATCTTTGATTTCTTGATCTTGAAATCACCCGGCAGGACGGCCCCCACCCGGGCCAGCAGGACGGTCAGTCCCTGGCGCACGTTGGGCGCGCCGCACACCACCTGGACCGGTTCGCCGGTACCGTCGTCCACCTGGCACAGGCTCAAGCGGTCCGCGTCCGGATGCTGCTGGTGGTCCGTCACCCGGGCGATCACCACGCCGGGATAGGACTGCTTGAATTCCTCCAGGCTTTCCACGTTGAGGCCGGCGCTGGTCAGTTTGGCGGCCAGACCTTCGGGTGTGTCGTCCCAGGACACGTAATCGGCGAGCCAGTCAAGGCTGATTTTCAAAACACACCTCGGAATTGGTTCAGGAAACGCAGATCGTTTTCATAGAGCAGCCGGATGTCGCCGATCCCGTATTTCAACATGGCGATCCGGTCGATACCCATGCCGAAGGCGAATCCGGTGTAGACATCATCGGGGTATCCGGCGGCCTTGAAGACGTTCGGGTGCACCATGCCCGCCCCCATGATCTCCAGCCAGCCCGTCTGCCCGCACACCCCGCAGCCGGAGCCGCGGCAGGCCACGCACTGCATGTCAACTTCGACCGACGGCTCGGTGAAGGGGAAGTAGTGGGGACGGAAGCGGGTGGGTTCCTCGGCACCGAAGAAGTTGCGGACGAAGGTGTCGACCGTGTCCTTCAGGTCCGCCATGCTGACGGCCTTGTCCACCACCAGTCCTTCGATCTGGTAGAACTCAGAACTGTGGGAAGCGTCGGCATTTTCGTTGCGGTAGACGCGGCCGGGAAAAATGCAGGCCAGGGGCGGTTCGTTCCGCTCCATGGTCCGGACCTGGACCGGAGAAGTCTGCGTGCGCAGACAGATCTTGGGATCGATGTAGAAGGTGTCCTGGATATCCCGGGCCGGATGATCGTCGGGAAAATTCAGGGCCGTGAAATTGTAGTAGTCCAACTCCACTTCCGGGCCGTCGTCCCGCGTGAATCCCATCCCGTAGAAGATGTCGCAGATGGATTCCAGCACCGACAAAAGGGGATGGTTCGTCCCCCCGGATGTCGGCGGAACACCCGGCAGGGTCAGGTCGCCCACCATGGCCGTCGCGAATCCGCCGCCGCCGATTTCGCCCAGCCGGCTGTCCAGCAGGGCGGTCAGGTCCACCTTCAGGAGGTTCAGTTCGGCGCCCATCGCGGGCCGGTCCGCGGGATCCACATCCTTCAGGCCGCGCAGCAGGGAGGTTATCTCCCCCTTGCGGCCCAGCAAAGCCACCCGGATGGTTTCGATATCGGACTCGGTTTCAGCGGCCTTGATCCGCTCGAGGCCTTCGGACCTGAGTCGGTCGATGGTCTCCTTCATGTCAGGATCCCCTCTGCCGGGAGGTCCCGGCATGGTGGTTGAACCAGGATGCACATTTCCGCCCCTCGGAGCACGGGCCCCGCAACCCTATCGGATCAAAGAGCGCCCTTGGCGGCCTCGGCCAACTTGTTGAAAGCGGGGGCATCGTGGACAGCCAGGTCAGCCAGCATCTTCCGATCGATATCGATCTCGGCCTTCTTCAAGCCGTTGATGAAATGGCTGTAGCTCAGGCCGTTCAACCGGGCGGCCGCGTTGATGCGGGTGATCCACAACCGGCGAAAATCGCGCTTCTTGTTGCGGCGATCCCGGTAGGCGTAGGCCAGGGCGCGGTCCACGGTTTCCCGGGCGGCGATGTACTGGTTGCTTTTGCCGCCGACAAAACCCTTGGCCCTCTTCAGATACTTCTTCCGGCGCGCCTTGGCGGCAGGATTGTTTGTTGCTCTTGGCATTTCATTGCCTCCTCTATCTCGGCCCCGTCAGGATGTTTCAGGAAATCGTTTCAGGAATTCCCAGGGACCGGACCACTTGGTTTCAGGTTATTTTCCCAGCCCTATTTGCCCAGCATCTTGCGGGCCCGGGCTTCGTCACTGGGGGCCAGCAGGCCGCCCTTGCGCAGATTCCGCAGCCGCTTGGGGCTTTTGGCGGTGAAGAGGTGGCCGTGGAAGGCCTTGCTTCTCTTGATCCGTCCGCTGCCGGTAAGCTTGAAACGCTTGGCGGCCGCAC
Source organism: Candidatus Krumholzibacteriota bacterium (assembly GCA_039714075.1). GTDB lineage: Bacteria > Krumholzibacteriota > Krumholzibacteriia > LZORAL124-64-63 > LZORAL124-64-63 > JAGLCY01. The sequence goes on from JBDLKA010000001.1 coordinate 141,571, forward strand.
GGTTGGTTTTCATCTTGTTGCCCATGGTTTTGCCTCTCTATTCCTCACTGATTCCTGACTTGATTCATGAACGCACTGAATGGATCGACCCACGCTTCCGCAGGAAGCGAAGGGGATCATTCCGGCCGCCCGCCGACCGATCTTCTGGATCCGGTCCGGCTTCTACTAGCGGGCTTTTTTCGGAGCGATGACGAACGTGATCAACCGGCCTTCCCTCTTGGGCAGGGATTCCGGAGTCCCGAACTCTTCCACCTCGCCGATGAGGTGTTTCAGGAACTCCATGGCCAGGTCCAGGTGGGAAATTTCCCGCCCCCGGAACCGCATGACCACCTTCACCTTGTGTCCCGCTTCAAGAAAAGTGACGATGTGCTTTTTCTTGAACTCGTAATCGTGATCGTCGGTCTTGGGCCGGAACTGGATCGTCTTGACCTTGACCGTGTGGGACGCCTGCTTGGCCTTCTTGGCCTTCTTGGCCTGTTCATACTTGAACTTGCCGTAATCCATGATCTTGCATACCGGCGGACGGGCGGTCGGCGCCACCTCCACCAGGTCGAGTCCCCTGTCCTCGGCGATCGCGATCGCCTCGTTGGTCTCGAGAACACCCAGCTGTTCTCCGTCTTCATCGACGACCATGACCCGGGGAATCCTGATCATCCGGTTGACCCTGGTCAACTTGCTGTCCTTGATAGTCTCTACCTCCCTTTTGGGATGAATAAATCCCGAAGCCGTATCCGCCCGCCCTGCATAAAAACCGTCAGGCACAAAAAAAGCGGACACATTGGTCCGCCACAGGCCTTTCCAGGCACCGGGTGTATAACCGCTCCGTCCTCTGCAAGTCCAGCGGGACTTTCAGGGCCAGCTACGGTGAGAGGGCGGACCTCTTCTTGGATTCGCTGCAGGGGATTACCCAGCCCCTGCCGCGTTGGAATAGCTGTATATACTAGGTCTTGTTCCTGACCGCGTCAAGGATATCCTGGGCGACCTGGTCCACTTTCCTGGCCCCCTGATCCCCCTGATGCCGTATTCTGAGCGCAACTTCGCCGTTTTCGGCCTCCCGGCCGCCCACGACCAGCATCCAGGGCACCCGCAGCACTTCGGCCTCGCGGATCTTGAAACCGATTTTCTCGTCCCGAACATCTTCTCCGACCCGTATTCCGCTTTCCCGCAGCCTGGCGGCTACGGACCGGGCGTATTCGTGCTGGTCCCGGCTGACGGACAGTACCCGGACCTGTTCGGGAGCCAGCCACAGCGGGAAGTCACCCGCGAAGTGTTCGGTCAATATCCCGATGAACCGTTCCAGCGAACCCATGATGGCCCGGTGCACCATGTAGACATAACGGTCCTGGCCGTCGCTGTCGGTGTAGGTCACGTTGAAGCGCCGGGGCAGGTTGAAGTCGAACTGGATGGTGCTGGTCTGCCACCGGCGGCCGATGGCGTCGATGAGTTTGACATCGATCTTGGGACCGTAGAAAACAGCCTCACCCTCTTCGCGCGTGTAGTCGAGACCGTGTTTACCCAGGGCCTTGATCAGCGAAGCTTCGGCGGCGTCCCACTCCTCGTCGGTGCCGGCGTACTTGCCCTTGTTTTCCGGATCCCGGACCGACAGCTCCACCTTGAAGTCGTCGAACCCGAAGGCCCCCATGATCTCCTTCACCAGGTCGATGCACAGGCACACTTCGTCCTCGAGCTGTTCGGGCGTGCAGAAGTGGTGGGCGTCGTCCTGGGTGAATCCGCGCACGCGCATCAGGCCGTGCAGGGTTCCCTTGAGCTCGGCCCGGTAGACGGTGCCCAGTTCCGCGTAACGGACCGGCAGGCTGCGGTAGCCGCGGGTCTTACGCTGGAACATCAGGATGTGCCCCGGACAGTTCATGGGCTTGACGACGTAGGAACGTTCGTCCTGCTCGAAGACGTACATGTCGTCCTTGTAGAACTCCATGTGGCCTGAAGTCTCCCACAGGCCCGCCTGGGAAATATGCGGCGTCGTCACGGTCTGGTAACCGTTGCGGCGGTGAATGCCCTTCCAGTAGTCGATGATCTGCTCACGCAGGATGTCGCCGCGGGGAAACCAGTAGGACAGCCCGGGTCCGGCATCGTCCATGATCCCGAACAGGTCCAGCTCCCGGCCCAGCTTGCGGTGGTCCCGCTTCTTGGCCTCTTCCAGCATTTCCAGATGGGCGTCCAGATCCTTCTTCTTGAAAAAACCCGTCCCGTAGATGCGCTGCAGCATGGGCTGGCTGCTGTCGCCCCGCCAGTAGGCGCCGGCCACGCTGAGCAGCTTGAAGGCCTTCAGGTCCTTGGTGTCGGGAACGTGCGGACCTTCGCACAAGTCCCGGAACTCCCCCATCCCGTAGACGGAAAGCTGCTCGTCACCCAGGGAGGCGATCTGCTCCAGCTTGTAGGGCTGGTCGCTGAACATCTTTTCGGCTTCCTGCCGGCTGACTTCCCGGCGCTCGATGGCGACCTTCTGCTTCGCCAGTTCGCGCATGCGCTTTTCGATGCTCTCGAGTTCCGCTTCGGTGAAGGGGTCTTCCCGGTCGAAGTCGTAGTAGAAACCGTTTTCGATGTCGGGACCGAAGGCGAACTTCACACCCGGAAAAAGATCCTGGACGGCCCACGCCATCAGGTGCGCCGTCGAATGACGCAACGTCGCCAGGCCTTCATCCGCCCCGCGGGTGATGACCAGCATCTCCCCCCCGGTCGTGACCTTTTCCACCAGGGGATGATGAACACCGTCGACGGTCACGGCCAGGGCGCTGCGGTACAGGCCCTCGCCTATCTGCCGCACCGCGTCGCCATACGTCTGACCTTCTTCGATCTGCAGGGAATTCCCGTCCGGCAGTTTCAGCGACAGTTCCGACATCTGTGATCATCCATCCTCGGCTGATGTGGCGGGAAATCCCGAATCCCCACGCCACCGTCCCAATTGGCAGTAAGATGGCCAATCTACACGCGGCTCAGGGGTCAGGCAAGTCATAGGTCCCGATTTTCGGCCTTCAATTCAAAGCGGCGCGCGCGGAAAGGGGAAATCTCCTTGATTGCAACCAACTGGGCGCCTCTAAACGGAAATATAAGGATTAAGTTGACCAAATATTCGATTTTTGATAATATTCTCGTATTCGCCCATTACTCAAGGTTACAACTTAGGGGTTAACAATGAAAAAGATGGTAATCCTCGCCCTGGTCAGCTTGGTCGCAACTTCCGCATTCGCCGTTCTGGATCCCGATGACAACATGATGGGGGTCTACTTCGACACAATCGCTGAAAGCAATTGCCTGACCACCCCGGCCAGCGTCCCTTTCAACGCCTACATCATCCTCACCAACACCACCGCGCCTTCCATCAATGCCTACGAGTTGGGCCTTGATGTGGTGGTTCCGGCCGGTATGGAAGGCATGATCTTCCGTCTGGCTTCCAACATCGCCGACTTGGTTGTCGCTGGTGTCGATGTAGGAACCAATGGCCCCTTGGGCGGCGATTTCATCGTCGGCCTGGCCGCTCCGCTTCCGGCACAGGAAGCTGTTATTCTGCACTCGTTCCAGTACATGCTGCTGGCCGTGATGCCTGTGGAAATCTTCATCGGCGCTTCCTCGGCTCCTTCCATCCCGGGTGATTTCCCCGTGGTGCAGAATGCCGTAGGTTCCATTCTGATGCAGGTCGGACAGTCGACCGGCGGACCGGATGTGGCTGTCGCCACCATCAACACCGGTTGTGTTGTTGGTGTCGAAGAAGCAAGCTTCGGCAGCGTCAAGAGCCTGTTCCGGTAAACGGGTATGACTTGACGTCCACTAGGGGCGAATAAAGACGGGGCCTGCTGTTTCAGCAGGCCCCTCTTTTTTTCACCCCAATGGCGTTTCAACACCTGTGGCCGTAGACAAGACCCCGTTTTCTGATATACTCCAATCAATTGCATGTGCTAAATATTTTATGGAAGGTGAAACTAATGAAACAGTTGATATTTGTTATATTGATCAGCTTGGTTTCGACGGTTGCGTTTGGCGTGGCGGATCCCGATGACGACATCATGGGTATCTACTTCGACCTGAACGCTGACGATAATTGCCTGACGGCTCAACCGGCCAGCGTTCCTTTCTTCGCCTACATCATTCTCACCAACACCACCGCCCCGGCCATCAATGCCTACGAACTGGGCTTGACGGCTGCGGTTCCGGCCGGTTTGGAAGGCATGCTCTTCCGCCTGGCTTCCACCATCGCCAACGGTGTGGTCAGTGGTGTGGATGTCGGTACCAATGGTCCTCTGGGCGGCGATTTCATCGTTGGCCTGGCTGCTTCTCTTCCGGGACAGCCTGCGGTAGTTCTGCACTCTTTCCAGTACATGCTGCTGACACCAATGATTGTGGAATTCTACCTCGGTGCTTCCTCGGCTCCTTCCATCCCGGGTGATTTACCCGTGGTGCAGAATGCCGAAGGTTCCATTTTGATGCAGGTCGGACTGTCGACCGGCGGACCGGATACTCCGGTTGCCATTGTCAACTGCAACACTTCTCCCGTCGAAGAAGCCAGCTTTGGCAGCGTCAAAAGCCTATACCGATGAAATTGCCCTCGCCCATGGCTATTTTTGCACAAAAGGAAGGGGCCTGCTGATTTCAGCAGGCCCCTCGTTTTTCCGCTCCAACGGCATTTCAACACCTGTGGCCGTAGACAGAACCCCATTTTCTGATATACTCCCATCAATAGTATTCACTGAATATTTTCAGAAAGGGGAAACCAATGAAACCGTTGATATTTCTTATGTTGGTCAGCCTGGTTGCGACAGCTACGTTTGGTGGAATAGATCCCGATGACGACATCATGGGGGTCTACTTCGACTTGAACGCTGACAACCATTGCCTGACCATACCGCCCAGTGTTCCTTTCATGGCCTACATAATTCTCACCAACCCCACAGCTCCCGCCATCAATGCATATGAGTTGGGCCTGACGGTTGCGGTTCCGACCGGTATGGAAGCCTCGATCTTCCGTCTGGCGTCCACCATCGCCAACGGCGTGGTCAGTGGTGTGGATGTCGGCACCAATGGTCCTCTGGGGGGCGATTTCATCGTCGGACTGGCGGCACCGCTTCCGAGCCAGCTCGCTGTTGTCCTGCACTCCTTCCAGTACATGTTGCTGGCCAACTTTATCGTGGAATTCTACATCGGTGCATCCTCGGCTCCTTCGATCCCGGGTGATTTTCCCGTGGTCCAGAACGCCGATGGTTCCATCCTGATGCAGGTCGGAGTGCTCTCTGGCGGACCTGAATATCCCCTTGCCTGGATCAACGATTGCGCATTCCCAGTCGAGGAAGCCAGCTTTGGCAGCGTCAAGAGCCTATACCGGTAAAATTGCCCTCGCCCAAGGCTATTTTTGCCCAAAAAGAAGGGGCCTGCTGTTTTCAGCAGGCCCCTCTTATTATGCGGTGGTGGGCGATACGGGATTCGAACCTGTGACCTCTTGTCTGTCAAACAAGCGCTCTAACCAAAGCTGAGCTAATCGCCCACCGGGAGGCAAAATATGTTCAGGACACACGGTATTGTCAATTGAAAACCGAATCGTCGGGCTCAGGTAAGGTAGTCGACCAGCCGTTCCCCGTGCCCGTGCTGCCGCATCTTGCTGAGAGCCTGGTTCCTGATCTGCCGGACACGTTCCCGCGAAAGATTGATGTCCTGGCCGATGGTCTCCAGGGAAGCCGTTTCCTGGCTGCCCAGCCCGTAGTAGCGAATCACGATGTTCTTCTCGCGCGGAGACAGCAGATCCATGGCGTCGGCCAGTTCCTGCAGCAGTTCGCCCGAAACGTAATCCTGGTCGGGCGTCAGATCCTCGGGATCGGCCAGGGTATCGGCCAGGGTCACGTCATCGTCGTAAAGCGGCTGGTCGAGACTGATCAAAGGCCGGCTGGCGGCCCGGATCTGCCCCATCTTGCGCAGGTCCAGGCTCATGGCCTCGGCGATCTCGTCCTCGCCCACCTTGCGCTTGTGCTTCTGCTCCAGGTTCTGTGACACCCGCTTCATGCGCTGGGCCTGCTGGGAGCGATTGATGGGCAGCCGCACGGTATTGGTCTGCTCGGCGATGGCTTTCTGGATGGCCTGACGAATCCACCAGACGGCATAGGAGATGAAGCGGAACTCCCGCCTTTCATCGAACCGCTTGGCGGCGGTGATCAGACCGATATTGCCTTCGGCGATCAGGTCCATGTAGCTGAGACCCTGATTGAGGAATTTTTTGGCCACGCTGACCACGAAGCGGAGATTCGAATTGACCAGCTTGTCGAGCGCTGCCTTGTCGCCCCCCCGGATGCGGGTGGCCAGCTCGAATTCCTCTTCCCTCGTCAACAGATTATGCTTGCCTATGGTCTGCAGATAATGCTGGAGGCTCGAGTCTTCGCGACGGTCGCTGCTGAGTTCGATTTCGTACACCGGCGTCCTCCTGAAGGCACCTGGACCTACTCATCGGTCCGCTATTCCCATTTCCTTTTTCCGGCGAGATCCTGAACTTGACCACAATCTTGACCTGCGAGGTCAGCTATTTCCCGATGCCGCCATATCCTGTTATTACGCCAAACCGGCCACAGGGTTCCGAAAAATGCAGTATAGCCGCCGAAACCGGCCGGGCGAGAGGCTCTGAAAAAACCCTAACTCCAAGGGTCCCAACAGGTGCGCCAACGGGCGAGAATCTGTATCCTATCTCCCACTGGGAGTATATGGGTTATTCAAGGGTCAGTCAAAGACTATTTTGATCTGCTTTGTCAATAAAGACAAAACGAGCAGTCTTCATAAATTAATGAGATGCAGTATGGCCGATCAAGATGCTTAATCCCCAATCGACCATACCACATTTTTGAAAACTGTCAACCAACAAAACCGAAGCGGAAACTAGTCGTCCACCACTTCATAATCCGCGTCCACGGCCTCGTCCTTTTCCGCCTTGTCCGCTTCCTTCGCCTCGGTCTGGGGCTCCGCCTCCTCGGTGGAGCCACCCTGGGCGGCAGACGCTTTTTCATAGGCGGCACTGGCCAGCTGCTGGACCGCGGTCATCAGGGCGTCGCTGGCGGCCCGGATCATGTCCGGATCCTCACCCTTCAGGACTTCTTCCAGGGCCGTGATCTTGGTTTCGACATCCTCTTTCAGGGAAGCGTCCAGATCGTCACCCAGGTCGGTCATGCTCTTCCGCGCCGCATGGATGCGGGCTTCCGCCTCGTTCTTCAGATCGATCAATTCCCGTTTCTTCTGGTCTTCTTCGGCGTGGGATTCGGCGTCGGTGACCATCCGCTCGACTTCCTCGTCACTCAGACCGCTGGAAGCCTGGATCTTGATGGACTGCTCCTTGCCCGTGGCCTTGTCCACCGCGCTGACGGAAAGGATCCCGTTGGCGTCGATGTCGAAGGTGACCTCGATCTGCGGCACGCCGCGCGGCGCCGGCGGCAGACCCGTCAGCTGGAAACGGCCGATGGTCTTGTTGTCCAGCGCCATTTCCCGCTCACCTTGCAGCACGTGGATGTCCACGGTAGGCTGGCTGTCGGCGGCCGTGGAAAAGATCTGGCTCTTCTTGGTGGGGATCGTGGTGTTCCGGTCGATCAGCCGGGTCATGACCCCGCCCAGGGTTTCAATGCCCAGGCTCAGGGGCGTCACGTCCAAAAGGACGATGTCCATGTCTTCCCCGCCCAGGACGCCGCCCTGGATGGCCGCGCCCATGGCCACGACCTCGTCGGGATTGACGGTGTGGTTGGGCTCCTTCTTGAACACTTCCTGGACCTTGGCCTGCACCGCGGGCATCCGCGTGGATCCACCGACCAGAAGAATTTCATCAATGTCCGCGGGCGTCAGGCCGGCGTCCTTGAGGCAGCTCAGGCAGGGCTGCACCGCGCGCTGCACCAGGTCCTCCACCAGGGATTCGAACTTGGCCCGGGTCAGGGTCATGGTCATGTGCTTGGGCCCGTTCTGGTCCGCGGTGATGAAGGGCAGGTTGATCTCGGTCTGGGTCGAGGTGCTCAGCTCCCGCTTGGCCAGCTCCGCGGCTTCCTTCAAGCGCTGAACGGCCATGGGGTCCTTGCTCAGATCGATCCCCTCCTGCTGGACGAACGTGTCCACCAGATGATCGATGACGCGCTGGTCGAAATCATCGCCGCCAAGATGCGTATCGCCGTTGGTGGCCAGCACCGAGAAGACCCCGTCCACGATTTCCAGGATGGAGATGTCGAAGGTACCGCCGCCCAGGTCGAACACGGCGATGGTCTCTTCGCCCTTGCGCTCGAGGCCGTAGGCCAGGGCCGCGGCCGTGGGCTCGTTGATGATCCGCTTGACCTCGAGACCGGAAATCTTGCCGGCGTCCTTGGTCGCCTGGCGCTGGCTGTCGTTGAAATAGGCCGGCACCGTGATCACGGCCTCGGTCACCGTCTCACCCAGGTATTCCTCAGCGGTTTCCTTGAGGGTCCGCAGAATCTGGGCGGAAATTTCCGGCGGGGAAAACTCCCCGTGACCGGTCTGAACACGCACGTCTCCGCTGCCGTCCTTGACGACCTTGTACGGGACCTCGGTCATTTCCGTGGAAACCTCGTCGAACCGGCGCCCCATGAAACGCTTGATGGAATACACCGTATCCGAGGGATTGGTCACGGCCTGCCGCTTGGCCAGCAGTCCGACCAGACGCTCTCCGTTCTTGTTCCAGGCCACCACCGACGGGGTGGTGCGGTTGCCTTCCTTGTTCTGGATGACCTTCGGCTCGCCGCCTTCCATGACGGACACCACGCTGTTGGTCGTCCCCAGATCGATACCAATGATCTTGCCCATTTCTATCTCCATTCAAAGTGTGTTTGAAACGAATTTGCTCATCGGCATAAATACAAGGGGCGTGCCCAAAACAAAGATTGTGGAGATTCTATTTAATGGATTGCCATCAAATATGTTAGGACAATTGTCCGAAATTCGGTATATGACACAACCAAAGACCCAAAATCAAAATTGCGCCATTTTGTCAGACAGGACTGCCATCGAGGCGTAAAACCAGCGAGAACATGCTGCCAGGCTAACGATCCCGTCCCTGTTTCAATCCTTTGCGAAAACAGCAAAGCACGGTGAGATTCATGAGCTGGAAATACAACCCGGGCCACCAGGGCCGGTGCGCCTTGCCCGACGGCCAGGAGGCCATCAGACCCCGCAGCGGATTACCAAGACCCGCGTCCATGAAGCCACGCAACAATCGGCTTTTCAGGGATAGTCCAGGCCGGCCCGGGACATCCACCACGTGATGGAGATTCATTTCCCGGATCCGGGACGGATGAATGCGCGCCAGATGCGGCAGGGAATGGCGTCCGCATTCGACCTTTTTCGCCAGATACTGTTCCAGGGTGTGATGGTGCACATGGACAGGGACCGGCGCAACGAGAGTCAGGAACTCGACCCCGGCCTTGTCTTCCAGCCGGAAGGCCACCTCCATGTCCTCGAAGCCATAGGTGGAGAATTCCTCGTCGAAACCTCCGGCCTCCAGAAAGGCCCGGCGGGGGACCGCGGCGTTCTGGGTGACGAAAAAACGACCCGGAGCCGGACCGGGATCCAGGCGGGCGACACCGCGGGAATCGAGGTAGTGAAAATGCGGTCCGTCCACCAGGGAGGGCTCGGTCACCGCATACCCGATGGTGCCGCAACCGGCGTGCGACCCCAGCACATCCAGATGAGCGCGCAGCAGATCCGGCGGAGCCACGATATCGTCATCCAGAAAGAGGATCCAGGTTCCGGCGGCCGCCCGGGCCCCCAGGTTGCGCGCCTTGGCCCGGCCGACGTTGCCGGGCGGGTCCACCACCACCAGATTGATGCCGCCGGTGCGGGTCAGGTTTTCCAGAAAATCACGTGTGCCGTCGGTGCTGCCGTCGTTGACGACCACGGTTTCCCAGGTGCAGTCGGGCGCCACCTCCTGCCGTGACAGGGCGGCCAAAGTCCGCTCCAGCAGGGCGACCTTGTTGAAGGTGGGAATGACGACCGACAATTTCATGCCGACCCGCCGTCCGTGACGTCCCTGAGCCTGGCCAGGCTAACTTCAGCGGGAAGTGCCCCGCCCCCGGTGAGGTGTTTGAAGACCGCATCCACGTATTCCATGTTGGCGTGGAACCCGGCCACCTGATGGGCCCTGGCCAGGGCCTGCCGGCCCGCCGCTGCCAGAAATTCCGGATCCCCTGCGAACCGCAGCATGGCCGCGGCCAGGTCCGCGGCGTTCCGGGGCGGAACGACCAGACCGGAAAACCCGTCCTCGATCCACTCCACGGAAGACGGCAGGTCGGAAATGATGATCCCGCGGGCGCAGGACATGGCCTCCAGGAGGCTCACGGCGGTGGCATCGACCGAAGGTACGGAAATAAACACGTCGCAGGACTGCAGGGCGGTGGCGAATTCGCGGTGGGGCAGGCGGCCGACCATGGCCATCACGTCTTCGATGCCCGCGGCGGCGGCCTTGCGCTGGAACGGCCCCGGGTCGCCCTCGTAACCCGAAAACAGGAACCGGGCCCTTGGTTCGCGCGCCTTGACCAGGGCCGCGGCCTCGATCACCGTGTCGATATTGTAGTAGGGCTGGGTGTAGCTGCGCGGGGAGTAGTACAGAAGATGCTCATCCGCGAAACCCAGATTCCGCTTCCATTGCGGGTCCGCTCCGGGCTTGAAAACATCGAAATCAACACCCCACAGAACGCGGAAACTACGGTCGGGATCGGCGCCGAGGTCGGCGGCGACATCCAGGATATCGGTGGAGTCCCCGGTCAGCGCGTCGCAGTCGGACAGGGCCATGCGCGCCAAACGGTTCTTGAGGCCGTTTTCGAACGGGGTGACGTAGACATCATCACCCCAGACGGTCAATACGTTCGGGTGAAAACCGCTGAACCTCCCCCAGTAGCCGTAACCGGTCAGGAAGTGGGTATTCAACAGGTCGGGCTTGATGCGCTTCAACAGCCGACGGACCTTGAGCAGGGAAAAACCGTACCGCAGGGGCTTGGGCCCGAACCCGGACGAGATGTCGTGCACGGTGACACCTTCCACCGGGCCAGGCTGGACGGTCAGCAAATGGCATTCGTGCCCGCGGTCACTGAACCAGCGGATCCACCGTTCGGTGTGGATGTGTCGGCCGATGGAGAGGAATGCCAGCCGCAAGGCGACCCCCGCAGGATGATAAAGCCGTGGCGCTTCAATGGTGATTGGAACCTGGTGCCGGGAGCCGGAATCGAACCGGCACGGAGCAACGCTCCGAGGGATTTTAAGTCCCTTGCGTCTACCAATTTCGCCATCCCGGCACGGAAGTTGTTGCTCACAGGGATAATGTATAGATCAAGGCCGGGTGTCAATGCCCCGGTGACAGTAAAAAACCGGCCCCGGGCCGGTTGATGCAGGTAGGAATGGAGGCGGCACCCGGAGTCGAACCGGGGATAACGATTTTGCAGACCGTCGCCTTAACCACTTGGCCATGCCGCCCCATTAGTCAGCCATATCCTGATGCAATAATGTTTCATCGCCAGGGTGATGTCAACCCGGCTCGCTACAATGACAAAGGAGGAGCCGGGGGCTCCTCCTCGTCGATATGGAGCGGGCAACGAGACTCGAACTCGCGACAGCTACCTTGGCAAGGTAGTGCTCTACCAGCTGAGCTATGCCCGCTCGAAACGTTCTGAAGAAATAGCTAATGCCCCCCGTTTTGTCAAATTAAAATGGCCCTGCGGACCGCCCCGGAACGAGTTCGCGATACAGGTCCGCCGTCATGGCCGCGACCCTCTCCCAGGAATAGTTCTCGATGGCCCGGACCTGGGCCCCTTCCCCGGACCTGGCCCGCTTTTCCGGATCATCCAGCAAGGCCGCCAGTTGCCGGCCCAGGTCCCGCACATTGCCGCTTTCGAAGTACACCGCCTCGTCGCCTCCCCCTTCGATGTTGGGCGGAATGTCGCTGACCAGGCAGCACCGGGCGTAGCTCATCCCCTCCAGCAGGGTGATCGACAAGCCCTCCAGGGTCGACGGCAGGACCACCAGGGAAGTGTTGGTGTACAACTCCTCCAGGATGGGGCCGTGGACGTATCCCAGGAACCGGACCCCCTCCGGAGCCATCGCGTGGAGCTTTTCCACGTAACTGCTGGTGAACCCCGCGTCGCCGGCGATCACAAGATCGAACCGCGCCCGCAGGGAAGCCGGCAGCTGCCGCCAGGCCTCCAGCAGGAGATGGCAGCCCTTCTCCGGAACGAGCCGCCCCACGAACAGGACGTAATCTTTTTCGATTCCCTGTTCACGGATCAGCATCGGCTCGCGGTAGACGGGCTGGACGATTCCGTTGGGAATGTAGTCCGTGGCCCTCTTGTGCTGCTCGAGGTAGTGCTCGCGAAGGGACCGGGAGACCACGATGGTCCGGTCGGGCAGGCCGACGCTGGCCGATTCCCCGACCCGCAGGACTCCCCGCGCGAAACTCCCCCATTTGTCCCGCTGCCAGTCGAGGCCGTGCACGGTCACGACGGTCGGCAGGCGCTTGAACAGGCGCGGCACACCCGACAGCAGGCCGGGGCCCAGGGCGTGGTAGTGGACCACGTCCGCATTCTGGAACAGCACGTGGGCGGTGGATACGATGGTGTGGCTGATGGCGTCCAGGTGTTTGGAGGGGATGCTCGGCAGCCGGTGGACGCGAACACCCGGCAGATCAACGGTTCCACGGGTGTCGCTGTAATGGGGACGGCTATAGATGTCGACCTCGCAGCCGAGACCCGGAAGTCTGGCTGCGAGTTCGGCTACGTGTTTTTCAATCCCCCCGTGGACGGGCGGATATCCCTTCTGGCCGATCATGGCCACGCGAATGGGTCGGGACGCCAAGAATTCTCCGCCTTTGCCGGTCGGGATCAGGCAGTGAGCTCCAGGGAAATGCGGCGGCCGTCCTCTTTCAGGGACCGGCAGGCCGCTTCCAGCACTTCGACCACTTTCAGCCCATGGGTGCCGTCGCTCTGGCAGACAACCTTGTCCTGGATCATGTCCAGGAAATGGGCGGCCTCCGCCTTCAACGGTTCGTAGGTGTCGACGTGCGGCAGAAAGACGTCTCCGGACCGGTACAACAACTGGAACTCACCGAAGCCCTCGTAGTGCGGCTGCACATCCACGCCCTTGTCGTAGACGCGGATCTTTTCCGAGGGTGAGACATCATCATACACCAGCATCTTGTTGCTGCCCACAAAAGTGCAGGTGCGGATCTTGTTGGGGTCCAGCCAGCTGACGTGGATGTGGACCAGCCTGCCGCCGGGATACTCCAGGGTCACGAAAGCCACGTCCTCTATGCCGCGTTCCTTCTGGACGTAGCAGTGCCCGGTCGCGCTGACGGCCACGGGTTCGGCGCCGAACAGGAAGTTCAGCATGGCCACGTCGTGGGGCGCCAGGTCCCAGACCACGTTGGCGTCCTTCTGGAAGATGCCGAGATTCACCCGGGCGATGTTGACGTAGTAGATGTCCCCCAGCTCACCGTCGTCCAGGAGGGATTTGATCATCCGCACCGGCGGCGAATACACGAAGGTGTGGCCGACCATGAGCTTCAGGTCGGCGGCGGCGGCCGTCTTGACCATCGTCCGGCAGTCGTCGCTGTTGGTCGCCATCGGCTTTTCGACGAACACGTGCTTGCCGGCTTCCAGCGCTTCCATGCCCAGCTTGAAATGGGTCGACATCGGGGTGGCGACCACCACCGCGTCGATTGCGGGATCGTTGATCAGATCCCGGTAGTCGGTCGTCTTGCGGGTGCCGGGGTAAAGCAACCCGACATGGTTGAGACGCTCTTCATCCAGATCGGAAATGGCGATCAAATCAGCCCCGGGCTGAAGGTTGAAATTGCGAATGAGGTTGGGTCCCCAGTACCCGCATCCGATCACACCAATGCCTATCATTACCGGCTCGCTTTCATTGGACGAGTAAACGATATCCCAGCCCGGTCCACACCGGCGGACGCATCACTTGAATATCGACAAAACGAAACCATGCTTTAAACCCTGACAGGGTGTTTCAGGAAAATTCAGGAAGCTCCAGGATGGCGCCCCGGTTCCAGCGGGGACAGAGACGTCGACTACGGCAGTCCGGATGAAAACAAGCGAACTGCCGCTGCTAATAGCCTCCGGTGCCCTGAAGAACCACGGGAATGGTCTTCAACAGGATCTTGAAATCCTGCCAAGGCGACCAACTGTTGATGTAGCGGATGTCCAGCCGCACCATTTCCTCGAAGGAGACGGTGCTGCGTCCGCTGACCTGCCACAGGCCGGTAAGCCCCGGAACAGCCTTCAGCCGTTCCATGTGCCAGGGTTGGTAGTTTTCAATCTCGTAGGCGATGGGCGGCCGGGGGCCGACCAGGGACATCTCGCCCCGGAGAATATTGAACAACTGGGGAAGTTCGTCCAGGGAAGTCTTGCGCAGGAATGTTCCCATGGGGGTGATCCGGGGATCGCCCTTCATCTTGAAGACCTGGTCGCCTTCATTCGTTTCGGCACAACCGTCTTCATCGCCGCCGATGAACATGGCCACGAACTGCCGGTGGATGGCGTCGTCGCTGTTGTGCTCCATGGAGCGGAATTTGTAGAACTTGAAAGGCTTGCCGTCACGACCAAGTCTTTCCTGGGCGAACAGGATGGGACCGGGGCTGGTCTTCTTGATCACCAGGGCGATCACCAGCATGACCGGGGAAACCACAACGAGCATCAAGGATGCCGCCAACAGGTCGAAGGCCCTTTTGAAACGGCCCTGGACGCCGAAATAGCGAGTGGTATCCGCGGGGATGAAGAGCTTAGGGGGATGAACAGCGAAATCGCCATCAACAACCGCTAAAGCTGCCGCGTCTTCCTTCATGGTGCACATACTCCCTTTGCCAAGGCAAAGTTGATGTTATCAAGGCTGAAAGACAATGAACGCGTTAGCTTTGGATCATCTGTTCCTTTCGGCTGTTAAAGGCTGTCGATCAGAATTCCCATCCGACCAACCATCGAACGCAAATGATAACACATGATTTAAGGTAATGTCCACCCTCCAATTTGTTTTTTTTTCTTCTTAACAATTTAAAAACAACCGGATATGACCACTTTGTTGAGGCCCCCAGGTCAAATCCCTGGCAAAAAAGCCCTTAAAACCCCCATCTTGGCCAAATATCTTCATTTTTGAATAGCTTAAGGCGCCCGGATTCACGATATTTCTTTTGCCTTATGATAGTCGTGATCCTACACTGTCCGAACCCGAATCAACCAAGAGCGCTTCTCCTGATCGCCCTGATTGCCGAATCGCTCCTGATTGTTTCGGGAACCATAGCTTTTGCGGATTCATTTGAGAGGAGCTTTAGAAATGTCTGAAAAGCTGCAGATCCAACCTGCTTCCGGGAAACTGGGCATCCTGACGCCCGGCATGGGAGCCGTGTCCACCACCTTCATCGCCGGTGTCCACGCCATAAGGGACGGCCTGCGTCTGCCCATCGGAAGTTTTACCCAGATGGCTCACATCAGGCTGGGCAAGCGAACCGATGACCGCCAACCCCTGGTGCGGAATTT
The DNA here is from genome assembly GCA_039714075.1 of Candidatus Krumholzibacteriota bacterium. GTDB lineage: Bacteria > Krumholzibacteriota > Krumholzibacteriia > LZORAL124-64-63 > LZORAL124-64-63 > JAGLCY01. Next base: position 157,077 of record JBDLKA010000001.1, read on the forward strand.
CGTCCCCTTGACCGAGCTTGGCGACCTGGCCTTCGGCGGGTGGGATATTTTCGAGGACTCGGTCTACGATGCCGCCGTCAACGCCGGCGTCCTGGAAAAGGAACTGCTGGACCAGCTCAAGCCGCAGCTGGAAAAGATCAAGCCCATGAAGGCCGTGTTCGACCAGTACTACGTAAAGAAGCTTGAAGGAACGCATGTCAAGACGGGCACCAAGATGGAAATGGCCGAGGCCCTCATGGAAGACATGGAGAACTTCAAGAAGGAGAACGGCTGCGACCGTCTGGTGATGGTGTGGTGCGGTTCAACGGAGATCTTCATGAAGCCGACCGAGGTCCACCAGACCCTGGCGGCCTTCGAAAAGGGCCTGCGCGAAGACAGCCGGGACATCCCCCCGAGCATGATCTACGCCTACGCCGCCATCAAGATGGGCGTGCCCTACGCCAACGGCGCTCCCAACCTGAGCGGCGATGTTCCCGCCCTCGAAGAGCTGGCCAAGGAGACCCGCGCCGGTGTCTGCGGCAAGGACTTCAAGACCGGCCAGACGCTGATGAAGACCATCCTGGCCCCCGGGTTCAAGGCGCGCCAGCTGGGTCTGTCCGGCTGGTTCTCCACCAACATCCTGGGCAACCGGGACGGCGAGGTCCTGGATGATCCCGAGTCCTTCAAGACCAAGGAAGAGTCCAAGCTCAGCGTGCTGGACAGCATCCTGCAGCCGGACCTGTACCCCGACCTGTACGGCAACCTCTACCACAAGGTGCGGATCAACTACTATCCGCCCCGCGGCGACAACAAGGAAGGCTGGGACAACATCGACATCTTCGGCTGGTGCGGACGCCCCATGCAGATCAAGGTCGATTTCCTGTGCCGCGACTCCATCCTGGCCGCGCCCCTGGTGCTGGACCTCGCCCTCCTGCTGGATCTGGGCAAGCGCGCCGGTTTGCCGGGCGGCATCCAGGAGTGGCTGTCCTTCTACTTCAAGAGTCCCGTGACTCCTGACGGCCTGACCCCGGAGCATGACATCTTCATCCAACAGACAAAGCTGAAGAACACTTTGCGCTGGATGATGGGCGAAGAGGTCATCACCCACCTGGGCCGGGAATATTACGACGGTTGACGGGCTTTGCGAACGCCTGCCGATCAATTGTCACGCCGGTCCCGGTTTCATCCGGGGCCGGCATTTTCATGCTTTACCGCCGACAACGACAAAGACGGGGACACAAATGGACTGGAAGATTGAAGTTCTGCCCGTAGGGCCGCTGCAGATGAACGCCGTCCTGCTTACGGGAAAGGGGTCCGACGGCGACGAGGCCATCCTGATCGATCCCGGTGAGGAACCCGCCCGACTGCTGGCCGCAATCGAAGCGTCCGGCTGCACCTTGAAAGCCCTGCTGGCCACCCACGGACACTTCGATCACGTGGGCGCGGCGGCGGCCGTCCAGAAAGTCCACGACCTGCCTCTGCGATGCCATGATCAGGACCTCCCCCTGATCGACGAGATGCCCTCCATCCAGATGGCCTACGGTTTCCCCGCCAGCGCCATTCCCAATTGCCTGCCCGACCTTGCCGACGGCACCGAAATCCCCTTTGCCGGAGGAGTCATCGAGGTCCGGCACGTTCCCGGACATTCGCCCGGCCAGGTGATGTTCGTTCTGCCACGGCCCCGAACCGGGCCCGGACCAGGTTGCGCCATTGTGGGCGACTGCCTGTTCGCCGGCTCCATCGGCCGGACCGATCTGCCGGGTGGGGATTTTTCGACCCTGGAAAAAAGCATCCGGGAGCGCATCTACACACTCCCGGATGACACTGTTGTGGTTTCGGGCCATGGACCCGACACGACCGTCGGCCGCGAAAAATCGAGCAACCCTTTCGTGCAGGGCTGACCGGGACCTGCCGGGACGAAGGAGGCCTAACCGGCTTCCTTCTCCTTGGCCAGTTCCGCGGCTTCCCTGATCTCCACCTTTTTCTTTTCCAGCTTCTGGTGTTTCTTCAGGAATTCCTTCTTGATCCAGTCCCGGTACAGCGAGGCGCCGAGACAGCCCGAATCGTAGGCGTAGATGCTCTGGAAGTTGGCCGGAGCTTCCTCGATCTTGATATTGTTGGTGATGATGGTCTTAAAGATATCGGCCGCCGGGAAAACCTGCCCCATTTCGCGCCGCACGGGCTTTTGCAGGGGCGTCCGGCCGTCCTTCTGGGTGATGAGAACCCCCAGCAGCTGCAGCCAGACATTTTGCCTTTCCTGGATCTTCTCGATGAGGACCTTCATCTGGCGCAGGGTCGATACGGCCAGACCGCTGCACTGGCTGGGGATCAAGGCGTAGTCGGCCGCCACCAGCGCATTCTGGGTCAGGACGCCCAGATTGGGAGGCGTGTCGATGATGATCCACCCGTAGGAGGTCGAAAGCGACTCCACCACCTTGGCCAGCCTGTCGTTGATCTGGGTCTTGGCCATGCTCTCCAGGGAGGGATTGGCGGGCAGAATGTCGATATTCTCGTCATAGATGGTCGACGCGACCCCGTCCTGGGGCGTGATGGCGCGGCGCAGAACATCGAAAATGCTGCGGGCGGGCGGCTCCCCGTCCAGTTTACCCAGCAGAGTGCTGGTCGCGCTGCCATGGGGATCCATGTCGATGACCAGGCAGGATGAGGTGACGTCACTGTAGCGAGTCAATCCGGCGGCCAGATTGATAGCCGTTGTCGTTTTGCCGGTTCCACCCTTGTGATTCACAACTGCAATGATATTACTCATTTAACAATCCCCTGGAAAGTTTCAAGGCCAATCTGAGCATAAACAGCGGTTAAGAAATATAATCCCAAACCCTTACAGGTGAAAGAAAAAAGGATCTCAAGCCTGTTTTTGTCCCCCATAGGGGACATTTATTTGCCTAATCATCAGATTCTGGCCTGGATTCCAATCAGGAACTCAAAAAACACCAGGTGATCTTCCGTTTCAAATTCAATTACCGGCTGGTCGGGCAGGGTGGACTGGGGTACGTAATCCCCCACGGAAAACCCGGTGGCACCCAGGCGGGCCTCGAACCGGAGTCCCCACACCCGCTCCAGGTTATGGAGATACCCCAGACCCAGGCGGGCTCCCACATTCGTCTGGGCCAATTTTTCGGCGCGAACGGGCCCCAGGTGGTTCAGCAAAACCGAAACCTGCGCATAGGGATAGGAAGAGGCCCGGGTCAGGCGGGCTTCCGCGCCAATTCCTAAAGTCACGACCGACATCCGGTCGAAAAGAAAAACCGCTCCGGTCTGCCCGACCAGGGCCTCGGCGGCAACATCCATCCGGGAGTAACCGAAGTCCGCCCGGACCGACCAGGTGTCACCCAGGTCCCGCGCCAGGAACAATCCCAAACTCACATTTCGATCCAGGGCAGCGGTGAAACGTGAGGACTGGAATCCCCCACCCGTGTCGGGATCCCAGGGAACGCCCACTCCATTGAGCACCTTGACCCGGAACAGGTCGCTTCCCCCCAGGACACCTCCGCTGGCACCCAGATACCAGCGCCGGGGGCGCGGGGCGCGGAATTCCTCCAGGTCCCTGGTTGCGGCCTCCTCCTCTTTCTCCACCGGAGGCTTCGGTTGGTGGCGCCCGGTTTCACTCCTGTCCTGGGCCGAAGCCATCGTCACCGGCAGGAGCAGAACCAACCCGCAGGCGGCCCAAAAGGTTATCCATTTAAGCGTTGAATTCATATCAGTCCCTTACGGCTGGGGACGCTGGAAGGAGAAGGTGCTGGCCACGGCGTCCAGGCGTCGAAAATACCCCATCTTGTCCAAACCCGGGGCATACACCAGAAGATCCAGGACAACCATCCTTTGGCGCCGGGTGTCGGGAATGAAGTAGCACCAGAAGGCCCCTCCACCCGAGAATTTATTGCTGGTCCAGGCCCCTTCGAGCTTGACGCAGGTCACGCCCCCGATGACCGCGGGGCTCCACAGGAAGGAGGAAGGAATGATCTCTTCGTCATGGAGTTTTTCCCCGAGCAGGGCTCTCATGGCGGCCAGGCCTTCCTGATCATCCAGAAGAGCCGCAGGGTCGGCCGCCTTGCTGAACGCCAGGCTGATACCCCGCGAGGGTCCGTTTCGCATGAGTTCGAGGCCGGGAAAGCCCTTCGGTTCCAGTTGGTTCTGACGGTAGTCCACGGGAAGTTCCAGGAAAACGCCGTACCGGTCCCAGTAGGCGTCCATCAGGGCCGTGTTCAGCCCTTCATACCGATGGCGCCGCAGAATGCGTTCGCGGTTGCTGTCCTCGAAAAGATCCCTGATGACGACCGTATTCTTGTTCAGGACACTGCCCAGGCTGTTGCGGTCCCGGGAAGCCACGACCACCACCTGCTGGTAGGTGGACCACGGATCGACCACCCTGACCACGCCGCCGCCCCCCGCCTTCAGCCTCTCCCAGGCTTCGTCGGACATGAGCTTGCGGGCCGCCTTTTCCGCCTTGCCCCCGTCGCCGATACGCACCAGGAACAGGGCGTTCTTGTATCCCTTGGCAAGTTCCCACCGGGACGGGCCGAAAAAATCCGCCTTGAAAAGGGGTTCCGGTTTGATGACGAAGATTTTTTCGGGATTCATGCCCGCCATGAACCGGTCGGCCACCGGGCGCAGGGACAGGTCGGACATGACCACGGCCAGATCACTATAGGATCCGGCCGCCATCAGGATGCCTTTTTCGCTGTCCATCCCGCAGCCCGACACCAGCAGGCACGCCATCAGGATCAGCCCCGCCATGATTCGCAACAATGCACTCTCCATCGGGAGGACCGAAGATCGAGACCCGGAAAACTATTCCTGCTCTAGATTTAGGGCCTTGATATCGCTGGTGTCAAGCAGGGCTCTCATGGCCCTGATTTCCTGCTGTTGCTGGAACAGCATCCCGCTCAGCCTCTTGTTCTGGTTCCGCAGGCGGTTGATGAGGACCAGGTCGTTCACGTTGCGTCCGGACCAACCACGGTCAAAGACGGTTCCGCCGGAACGGATGGTCCCTGCCGCGGAAACCGACCGCTGGATACCAGGGCTGTAAAGTCCCCTGCCGGAGAAATTTCCTCCGAGGAAAGGCCGCCGGTCCGCACTGCCGGGCCCGCCGTTGGTCGACAGGGTCACGCCGGGGGAAAGTTCGTCGCTGCCATTCACGCCCCCGCCCGGGCCGCCTACCGGACCGAGGAACATCGCCAGGGCCAGGACAGCCGCCATCCCCACGGCCGCCGCGGCGCCGAAATTCCTGAACCAGCCCCACTTGTCCGGGTCGGCTTCATCCCAGGGGTAGACGGCCTGGCCGGCGCTCTGCTGAAGCGCCTGATTGAGCTTCAGCTGAAGCTTCCACTCGAAGTTCTCCGACAATTCAGGGGTCGTGGCCTCAAGGGCTCGCCGCCCCAGCAGAAGATCTTCCCGGTAATCCCGGCAATCGGCGCAGGAATCCAGATGACTGGTCACATCACCCGTCACAGCCGGCGGCAGGAGCTCGTCCATCTCCAGGCTGATGTATTCCCTGACCTTTTGGCACCGCATAACAATCGTCCTTTCGACCTCAATAGTCGTTGTCTTTTTCCTCGGCCACCCGGGCCTCTATTTTTTCGAGTTCCTGCAACAGGGTTTCGTTCTTCAGCATGGGTTTGATAAGCTGTCGGAACCTGTTGCGGGCCCGGTTGATTCGGGAGCGAACGGTACCGAGCTTCAGCCCCGTGACCTGTTGGATCTCCTCATAACTGAGCTGGTCGACCTCACGCAGCAAAAAGGGAATCCGGTATTTTTCCGGAATCCGGCTGGTGGCTTCGTTGATGATCCCCGCCAATTCCTCGCGGTGAATCCCCTCCGACGGATCGGCGGTGGTGTCCGCCGGATCGACCGGCATCTCGTCGTCCTCCGGAGCCGGATTCAAACTGATGATCCGGGGCCGGCGCGACCTCTGCCGCATCTTGTTGCGAACCAGATTGGTCGCGATGGTGAAGACCCACGTGGAGAATTTGGCTATTTCCCGGTACTTGGCCGCGTGTATGTAGACCCGGATCAATGTTTCCTGGGTCAGCTCTTCGGCCAGGGTCGGGTCCTTGACCATCCGCAGGATGAAGCTGAAAAGGCGTCCCTTGTACCGGGCCACCAGTTCGTCGAAGGCCTTCTTCTGGCCTTCCTGAACCATGACGATGAGATCTTCATCCCGAAAATCACGAAGCTCGGCCCTGCGCGGGGCCGGTTGTCCGTTGAAATTTTCATCGCGTGACAGATTCACCGTAGACTCCTTTTGTCCTCCTGACGGACGGAACCGCATCTCATTTGTATGCTTCACCAGGCCAGGAGTTCCATAAATTTAACGGGTTTCGAGAAACTGGGACAAGGGCCAAAGAGGCAGAAAAACCTCCGGTTCCGGGGTTTTGACGGCCATATCCAGCGGGGGCTCCAACCGCAGGGTGCCCGGCCGGCGGGAAGAGGTGACCTCCAACCCGTATCGGTCCGCCCCGGGCGGGCGGAACCAGCCCAGGGAAACGACCTCCCCTTGTCCCCCGGTTCCGCGGCCGCGAGCCACCATCCGGCCCCGGAAACCGGTCACCGGCCGCTCGCCCCCATCCTCCAGTTCCAACGACGACAGTTGAAAACGCCAGGTGTCGTCACCCGGGTCCGTGGTTGAACCGAAGGCGGTAAAATACGGGCGGGGAATCCCGCCCCCGCCACCATGGGACGCCGTAAACATGGCGAAAGAGAAATCCGGGCGCTGGTGGGGATAGTCCCGTACCGAAACCGTCACCAGGCGAGCCAACTGGGCGAGCCCCGCGGGGACCTGCCGCCATTCCCGCCCCCAGGCGTTCAGGGTTCCGGTGTCTTCAGGACCGAGAATCAGGGTCCACCCGTCTCCGGTCCGGTCCAGTAGCGACCCCAGCGTTTCGAGCGGGTTGGTGTCGGGGCGGGGCGCGGGATCAAACGATTCCGCCGGCGACTCGGCGACTTCCACCCGCAGTGAGCCGTCCTCTCCGCCGAGCCAGCAGATGGTCCCGCGGGCCTGCCGGGAATACACCGAGGCGGTCCAGGCCGTGGCCGTCAGAATGGAATGGTCTTCCCCTGCCGGTGCCGCCGCCGCTTCCTGCCCAACCCACCAAAACCAGGCCAGGGAAACCAGCCAGCACCAAACACCGCGACAGCGGAGGGAACGTGAAGCGAGGGCGCAGACAACCATCGCGCTACTCCTTCTCCTCCCGGGCATTTTCGATATCCCCGATCAGGGTGCCGATCCTGTCGGGGTCACCGCCCAGGGCCAGGGCGCGTTTGAGGACATCCAGGGCCTCGGAAGCCTGTCCCTGTTCGATGAGGACCATGCCCAGATGTTCCAGGATCACCGGATCATCCGGCAACACGTTGACGGCCTGGATGAGAAAATCGAAGGCGTCCTCGAAGCGACCTTTGCGGTACATCACCCAGCCCAGGGAATCCAAGTAGGCCCCGTTGCCGGGATCAACTTCCAGGGCTTCGCGCACCAGGCCTTCGGCCAGGTCCAGGTCCTTGCCTTTTTCGGCCAGGAAATATCCCAGGGAATTGGCGACTTCGGGATCCTGGGGAAACTCCCGCCGCAAAAGCTCGAGCGCGTTCCTGGCCTTGGCCTCTTCCCCGTTTTCATCGTGGCAGATGCTCTTTTGAATGAGGGCGGTCAGGCGCAGATCGGGATTTTCGGCCGCCAGGGAGAACCGCCAGGCCGCCCTTTCGAGATCCTTCAGGGCGCGGAAGGAATAACCCAGCATCATCTGGCCTTCGGTGTCCTTTTCGGGCACCAGGGTGGTGGCGGTCATGGTCTGGACCCGGAACTCATCGAGTTTGGCCCGTTGGGAGGTGTCGGGAGCGGACGCCCGCAGGTCCCTTTCCCAGGCCACCAGCATGGCGCGCACGATTCCCAGCCGGATTTCCGGATCGTAGGGATCCAGGACAACGGCTTTGCGGTAATAGTCAACGGCCCCATCCCAGTTGCCGGTACTTTCCTCGACCTTTCCCCGCAGGTACCAGCCGCGCCCCGCGTCCGGCCATTTGGTCAGGATCTGTTCCACCAGCTCGGCGCCCTCCTGTTCATGGCCGGTGCCCAGCAGCAGGCGACCCAACCAGAGGCTGGGCCTGAGTCCGAGGCTCCCCTTTTCGGCCAGGGGTTGCAGGATGGCCAGGGCCTGGTCGATCTGATTGTGCTGCGCGTAATAATCAGCCAATTCCACCGAGAACGAATCGGCGGGCATTCCGGGGAAGGGAGCCTCCCGGGGAAACTCGTCGATTTCTGTCGGGTCCACCGGGTCGGTGGTGTCCGGGGCCGCCAAGGTGGAAAAATGAAGGTCCGCTTCCCGGGCGACCGCCAGGGCCTCCTCATGCAGGGAAAGTTCGGCCAGGGACCTCATTTTCACCAACCACAGCATGGGTTCATCGGGATACCGGACCAGGGCCTCGTCCATCAACGGAGGTATGCCCGCCGACTGTTCGGCCTGCCTCATGATGCGGGACATCTCGAGGTAGATGTCCCTCCCCCGCTCGGGGTGCAGATGCAGGCCGTCACGGAGAACGTCGATGGCCTGGGCGGTTTCCCCGTCGCGGGCGAGTATGGCGGCCTCGGCGGCCAGGACGTCGACGGAGGAGTTTCCCTGGCGGCGGATCTCGCGCAGATCCTCGAGCGCCTTGTCCCGGTCGCCGGCGGTCAGGTTCAGGGCCGAGCGCCGCAGGCGAAAGGACTGGGAATCCGGCCAGGCGCTGACCAGGGAATCCATGACGTTGAGGGCGTCCCGCAGGTAGCCCTCCTGGGCCAGGGCCGCCTGAAAGTCCATGGCGATGAGGATGACGTCGGGGTGGGCGCGGTAGGCCTGATGAAGGTAGGGCAGCGCGTCGGCCGTGTTGCCCTCGATCAACAGCCGGTGACCGATGACCCAGCTCGAAGCCACGCCCGGCGGAACCTCTTCATCTTCCACGATGGGAGGATCCTGGTCCTGACCGTAGGCGAAGACGACGCCCGGGAATCCCGCTTCCAGGGACAGGGAGAAAGACAGGGAAGTGGACAGCATCAGGATCAACAGGAATTTTCCGCTGGGGTTCAGCACCCGGGCTCCTTGGTCAGGGTCGAGAATCACTCAGGAGTACCTTTGTCACGGTCCAATTGTTCCAGGTCTTCCTCCAGGGTGTCCAGCGCTTCACGGGCGGCGTGCTGTTCGGCGGTCTTCTTGTTCCGCCCCTCGCCCAGTCCCAGAGTTCGTCCGTTGAAGGTGACGGCCACCTTGAAAAGCCGGTCGTGGTCCGGTCCGTCGACATCCAGGACCCGGTAACGGGGCGGACTCTTGTGACGGGCCTGAATGAGTTCCTGCAGCCGGCTTTTGTAATTGCGAAGGGACCGCCGAGCCAGCAGGCTGTCGCTTCCGATCAGGACGATCCGGTTGATGACGCCGTTGGCGGCGCCCAATCCGCCGTCGAGGTAGACGGCGCCGATCAACGCCTCGGTGGTGTCGGCCAGGATCGACGAGCGGGTGCGCCCCCCGGTGGCGGCTTCGCTGCGGCTCATCCTGATGTGCACGCCCAGATCGATCTGGACGGCGACCTCGGACAATCTGGCGCCACACACCAGCAGAGCCTTCATCTTGGTCAGATCACCTTCGGACCGGTCGGGAAAATTCCGAAAGAGTTCTTCATTGACCACCAGACCGAGAACCGCGTCCCCCAGGAACTCCAGCCTCTCGTTGGACCGTTCCCTTTCCTGACCCGTGACATGTACGTGGGAGCGGTGCAGAAGGGCGTTCCGGAGCAGGTTCCGATCACGAAAAACGTAACCCAATTTGGCTTCCAGCGCCTCGTACCCTTTTTCGTGATCCTCATCATCATATCCGTCCGCCGGCTGTTCCGCGGGGGGTGCCGAACCGGCCAATCTGGCCAGCACCTGGTGGAGAGAATCTTTCAGCCCCATCGTCCCCAAACCTTTCCGGCGGGTCCGTGGGGGGCGGCCCGGGCGGCCGGCCCCCACTTCGGGATCATATGATTTTACCGACCGCCTACCGCCGGGCCCGGAGACAGAGGGTCACGTTGTGACCGCCGAATCCGAAGGAATTGGACAGGGCGTATTCGACGTCCTGTTCCACGGCCTGATTGGCGCAGTAGTCCAGATCGCACTCGGGATCAGGATTGTCCAGGTTGACCGTCGGCGGAAGAACACCCCGGCCCAGGGCCAGGGCCGTGATCACGGCCTCCACTCCGCCGGCGGCGCCCAGCAGATGGCCGATCATCGACTTGGTCGAACTGATCTTCAGGTTGCCGGCATGGTCGCCGAAGACCTGTTTGATGGCCCCGGTTTCCACCTTGTCGTTGAAGAAGGTGGAGGTGCCGTGGGCGTTGATGTAGCCCACCTGCTCCGGAGCGATGCCCGAAGTCCGCACCGCCTGGGTCATGGAACCGATCGCGCCCCGGCCTTCGGTGTCTGGCTGGGTCATGTGATAGGCGTCCCCCGTCATGCCGTAGCCGGAAACCTCTCCCAGGATGGTGGCGCCACGAGCCAGGGCGTGTTCCTCGGATTCGAGGACCATGACTCCGGCCCCCTCACCCAGCACGAAACCGTCCCGGTCCACGTCGAACGGGCGGCTGGCCTTGTGGGGTTCGTCATTGCGGCTGGACAGGGCCTTCATGTTGGCGAAACCCGACAGGGCCATGTTGCAGATGGCCGCTTCGGACCCGCCGGAAATCATGACGTCCGCGTGGCCGAGCAGGATCTGGTCATAAGCCGCCCCGATGGCGTGGCCGCCCGAGGCGCAGGCGCTCACGGTGCAGAAATTCGCCCCGCGGAAACCATAGCGGATCGATACCATGCCGGCGGCCATATCGCCGATCATCATGGGAATGAAGAGGGGGGAAACCGCACGGGCGCCACGGGCCACGAAGCGGCTGTGCTGGTTTTCAAAGGTCAGCATCCCGCCGATGCCGGAGCCGATGATGACGCCGGCCCGGTACGGATCGGACACCTCGGTTATGCCCGACTGTTCCATGGCTTCCACGGAGGCGGCCATGGCGAACTGGCAGAAGCGGTCCGCCTTGCGGGCTTCCTTCGGGTCCATGTGCGTGGTGGGATCAAAATCCCGGATCTGGGCGGCGAAAGTGGTTTTGAATCCCTCCAGATCCATGCCTTCAATGGGGCCGATCCCGTTCGTGCCGGCGGCCAGGGCCTTCCAGGAAGACTCCCTGTCCAATCCGACCGAGGTGACCATGCCCATACCGGTTATTACGACTTTGCGCGAAGCCAAGGCTTAACCTCCAGGGTCTACTGGATATCCACCAGTCAAACCAGTGTCATAATCATACCCGGTTCCACCACACCAAAAAGGATGGAACCGGGCAACCTGTGCCGGGCCGTTGAAGGGTTCAACGGACCGGAATTGGGATTTTGATCAGTCGAGGTGCGACTCGAGATAGTCGATCGCATCCTGAACCGTGCGCAGTTTCTCCTGATCCTCTTCGGGGATCGTGAGATTGAACTGCTCTTCCAGATCCATGACCAGCTCAACCGTATCGAGTGAATCCGCACCCAAATCTTCGGTGAACGACGCTTCGGGAGTGATCTGCTCGGGGTTGACCGACAGTTTCCTCTGGATGATCTCGTACACCTGTTCCTGAATCGACGCCATGTCAGGTTACCCTCCTGGGGAACGTGAAAGGTTTATCTTACGCAATCATGCCGCCATCCACCACCAGGGTCTGCCCGGTGATGTAGGAGGCCTCCGGAGACAAAAGGAACTTGACCACGCCGGCCACGTCCTTCCCCTCGCCGAAGCGTTTCAGGGGAATCTGGGCCAGCATGTCCGCCTGTACCTTTTCAGGCAGATCGGCGGTCATGTCGGTGGCGATGAAGCCGGGCGCCACCGCGTTGGCGGTCACTCCCCGGCTGCCAAGTTCCTTGGCCACCGACTTGGTCAGGGCGATGATACCGGCCTTGGAGGCCGCATAATTGGCCTGGCCGGCATTGCCGGTCAAACCTATCACCGAAGAAATATTGATGATACGCCCGAATCGCGCACGCATCATAATGGGGGCCACGGCCCTTGTAAAGTAGAAGGTACCACCCAGATTGACATCGATGGGCGCCTGCCAGTTTTCGGGATTCATGCGCATCAGCAGGCCGTCGCGGGTCATGCCCGCATTGTTGACCAACCCGAAGATGTCGCCGAATTTTTCGTGCGCTTCGGCCACGATACGCTGGACATCCTCGAAATCGGAAATGTCCCCCGGAAACGCGGCTACGCTGCCGTCGGGTCCCAGCTCGGCCGCCAGTTCCTCCAGTTTGTCGGCGCTGCGGGCCACGAGGGCCAAACGATAGCCGGCCTGGGCCAGTTCCCTGGCGATCGCTTCGCCGATGCCACGGCTGGCTCCTGTTACGATGACGGTTCCGTTGGTCATTTCAAACTCCTCGAACTCGATTGGCTTCAATCACCGACCTGGCCAGCGGGCGGATTGTTTTCGGCCAGGAATTCCAGCACCCCGTCCAGATCGTCCGCCGTTCCGACCGGCAGGAATTTTACTTCGGGATAGGCGCGTTTCGCAAGGTTTGTCAGGACGCGTCCGGGACCGATTTCCAGGACCACGCGCGGCGGGGTTCCGTTTCCGCCGCCGATGACCTTCATGATGTCGTGCCACAGGACGGGCGAGGTCAACTGCCTGGCGAACCCGTCAGTCACGTCCGCGGCCGAAGTCACGGCCCGGGCATGGACGTTGGCCACCAGAGGCACGGCGGGTTCGTCGATTCGGATCCCCGCCAGGAAATCCCGGAACGCGGCCGCTGCATTTTCCAGGAGCGGGGAATGGAAAGCCCCGCTGACATTAAGAGGAATAACCCTGCGGGCCCCGGCCGCTGACAGGGCCTGGCCCGCGGCGGCGACGGCATCCACGTCTCCGGAAATGGCTATCTGGGAATCGGAATTGTGGTTGGCCAGGACGACCACGCCCCCGGACGCGGAAACCCCGGCACATATCTCCCGCACCTTGTCGCCGTCCAGGCCGAGAACGGCGGCCATGGTCCCGGGAATCTCCTGCCCGGCGGCAAACATCAGTTCCCCCCGCTTGCGGACCAGACGCAGACCGTCGGCGGGTGACAGGACATCGGCGGCGACGGCCGCACTGAATTCGCCGAGCGAGTGGCCGGCCACCACCGAGGGCATCACGCCGAGATCGCGCAAAGCCAGGCTGACGGCCACCGAATGGGCGAGAATCGCGGGCTGGGCGTTGCGGGTCTCGGTCAGCACCTCACCCGGACCTTCGAACATGATCTCCGTCAGGTTCTCCCCCAGGATCTCGTCGACACCGCCGAGGAATTCGGCGGCCGGTCCGGACCCGGCGGCGAGATCCCGCGCCATGCCCACGCTCTGTGAGGCCTGGCCCGGAAAGATCATGGGAACGCGGTGGAGAATATCAGTCATGTTGACCCCAGCGCCGGATGCTCCGGCGATTGAATGCCAAAAAGAGAATCAGGACAGGGCCGCCGCGAGCTTGGCCGGCAATTCGTTCCGGACCTGCTCCCAGGCTTCCTTGACGGCGTTGGCGATGGCCCGGGTGGAACTGCGGCCATGGGCGATGATGCTGATCCCCGCAACACCCAGCAGCATGGCGCCGCCCTGGACCTCGTAGGAAAAATCCCTCTGCAGCAATTGCAGAACGGGCCCGAAAGCCGCTTTCTGTTCGTCCGACAGATCCGGCCGCTGGCTCAGGGCGCCCATGAACCGGGCAAACCCCTCGACCAGTTTCAAGGTGTTGTTGCCGTTGTACCCGTCGGTGACCAGGACGTCGCAGGGACCGAGCATCAGCTGGTTGCCTTCGACGTTCCCGACAAAATTCAGATCCGAATCCTCGAGGAGCCGGAAGGTCTCCACGTTGAGATCGGTCCCCTTCTTGGGCTCGCCCCCGATATTCAACTGACCGACCGTGGGGTCGGCCGCACCCATCATTTCGTGGGCGAAAACCTTGCCCATGCGGGCGAACGACAGCAGGTGTTCGGGGGTGCACTGGACGTTGGCCCCGGCGTCCAGCAGCAGCAGCTGGCCCTTGACCGTGGGAATCACCGTGGCGATGGCGGGACGGTCGGCCTGGGGCAGGCGTCCGAGGATGATGAGGCTGGCCGCCACCATGGCGCCGGTGGAACCGGCCGAGACCACGGCCTGAACCCGGCCGGCCTTCTGGTCGGCCATGGCGCGAACGATGGGACTGTCCTTCTTGGACCGGATGGCCGAGGCGGGAGACTCTCCCATTTCGATGTCCTGCGTGCAGGGGACGACGGTCACGGGCAGGTCGGCGGCCTGCAGCCTGTCGATTTCAGCCTGGACGGCCGCGGCGTCTCCGTAGAGATGAAGGTCGAAAGGGGAATCCTTCGTCATTCCGGTCAAGGCGCCCTCGACCACGACGGCGGGACCATGGTCCCCTCCCATCGCGTCAACAGCTATGACGGGTCTTGCCCTGTTCGTCACGCCGACCTCCCTGCCAAACGGAAATGTCCGCTAGGACTCCACCACGAGGACTTCGCGCTCGCCGTAATATCCGCACTCCCGGCAGACCCGGTGGGGCAGGCGGGCGGCTCCGCAATGGGGGCACTTGTTGGGGTCCGGCGCGCTGAGATGCCAGTTGGCCCGGCGCTTGCCCTTCCGGGACTGGGACGTTTTTTTCTTGGGAACAGCCATTTTCTTTTTCCTCCGGGAACCGGTCTCTCAGGGGAGTCCGTCCCATCTGGGATCCACCACGTTTTCACTGCAATCACAAGTGGCCTGGTTGCGGTCGATACCGCATTCGGGACACAATCCCCGGCAATCGGGTTTGCAGACCGGAGCCTGCGGATAGGCCAAAACCACACATTCACGAAGGGAATCCCGCAGGTCCACTTCGCCGGCCTGTTGGAGAATAAGGAGAGTTTCCCCCTCCGTCTCGTCCGTATCGACATCACGCAGGACCATGACCTCGACGGGCACATCCCAGGCCAGGGGAAAGGTGCCCAGACAGCGGCCGCATTCGGTCCGGCCTTCGGCCCGCAACGTGCCGTTCAGCAGGAATCTGGTGTCCAGATTCTGAACGACGAGCGTGCCGGTGACGGAGGCCTCCGCGGGCCGTCCCTCACCCATATCCAATTTCAGCGAGCCGGTGATGTCCAGCTCCGCGCGTCCGAATTCCTGTCTGTCGAGATCCAGCTTCATCCCAGTTCCGTTCGACCTGGATTCCAAAGTTCCTGGATTCCCACAGTTTCCGGCCATTTTTCCCGTAAATCGAGTCGCCCACCTTAATAGGCGCCCCCTGCGGTGTCAAGTCGCCCGGACGGCCGTATTCCGGTCCCTACCCGAAAATCAGGGCCAATTCCCGGGCCGCGTCCTCGGGATTGGCCGAGGCATGGACCGCGTTGTTCTGCAGGGAAGCCCCGAAAAGGTCCCTGATGGTCCCGGTGGCCGCTTCGACGGGATTCGTGGCCCCGATCAATTCGCGCAGGGCGGCCACGGCATTTTCGCGCTCGAGGCGGATGGCAACAATGGGGCCACTGGTAATATAGTCACACAGGTCACCGTAAAAAGGGCGCTCCTTGTGCTCGCCGTAGAAATCCTCCACCAGCGCCCGGTCCAGTTGCCGCAGGTGGAGTCCGGTGATCCGGAATCCGGCCGCTCCGGCAATGGCCAGGATGGCCCCCACCTTCTGGTCGTCCGCGGCCACGATTTCGGGCTTTATCATGAAATAGGTCTGCTGCATTTCCAACGTCCTTTTCGGTCTTTCGCGTTCAGGCGGGCGATTCCGGTTTTGGCTGCCGGATCCACCCGCCGTTCAGGTTGTCGATTCCGCGGATCTTTTCGGGGATATTCGCGCTACTTCTTCCAGATCTCCTGGAGACAGGGCACGATATCCATGGGCCGGTCGGCCACGGGAATTCCCGCCCCTTCGAGAGCGACCTTCTTCTCCGCCGCCGTGCCGGTGCCGCCGCTGACGATGGCCCCCGCATGTCCCATCCGCTTGCCGGGAGGCGCCGTCTGGCCGGCGATGAAGCTCACCACCGGTTTGTCGACATGGGCCTTGATGTATTCGGCCGCCTGCTCCTCGGCGTCGCCGCCGATTTCACCGATCATCACGAAGGCCTCGGTCTTGGGGTCCTCGTTGAAAGCGATGATGGCGTCCATGAAGGTGGTCCCGATGACCGGGTCGCCGCCGATGCCCAGGCAGGTGGTCTGGCCGAGGCCCGCGGCGGACAGCTGGTAGACGACCTCGTACGTCAGGGTGCCCGAGCGGGAAACCAGTCCCACGGGCCCTTCCTTCACGATGCTGGTCGGCAGGATGCCGAGTTTCGCGATGCCGGGAGCCAGCAGGCCGGGGCAATTGGGGCCGATCAGGCGGACGCCGCGCTCCTCGAGGTACGGCATGACCTTGACCATATCCACGGTGGGCACGCCTTCGGTGATGCAGACGATGAGCTTGCAGCCCGCGTCGGCGGCTTCGTAGATGGCGCCGGCGGCGCCGAAGGGGGGCACGAAGATCACGGAGGTGTTGACGCCGTGTTCGCTGACGGCCTCCTTGACCGTGTCGTAGACGGGAACCTTGTCCTGGAACATCTGGCCGCCGCGCCCGGGCGTGACCCCGGCGAGGACCTTGGTTCCGTAGGCGAGCATTTCGCCCGTGTGAAAACCGCCGTCACGGCCGGTGATCCCCTGAACGACAACCTTGGTCGAGTCGTCGACAAATATCGCCATGTTCAAAATCTCCTCGTCTGGCGCTCATGAACGCCGTAAATCAAATAATTTCAGGAGCTCTAGCCAGCCAACTCAATGGCTTTCTTAACGGCCTCGTCCATGGTTTCGGCCGGAACCAGGTCGGTCGCGGCCAACAGGGCGCGCCCTTCCTCTTCGTTCGTTCCGATGAGCCGGACCACGATCGGCACGTTGATGTCCATCTGCCTGGTCGCCGCGATGATGCCGTTGGCAACGTCATCACAACGGGTGATGCCCCCGAAAATGTTGAACAGGATGGCCTTGACTTCCTTGTCCGACAGGATGATCTCCAGGGCGTTGACCACCTTCTCGGGATTGGAGCTGCCGCCGATGTCCAGGAAGTTGGCGGGCTGGCCGCCGTAGTACTTGACCAGATCCATGGTGGCCATGGCCAGACCGGCTCCGTTGACGAGGCAGCCCACGTTGCCGGACAGCTTCACGAAACTCAGGTTGGCTTCGCGGGCCGCGCGCTCGCTGGGGTCCTCCGCCTCGAGATCCCGCAGGGCCTCGTAGCCGGGATGACGGAACATGGCGTTGTCGTCCAGGTTCACCTTGGCGTCGATGGCGTGGCCGACGCCCTCGGGAGTGAAGATGAAGGGGTTGATCTCGGCCAGGCTGGCGTCCGAAGCCATGAAGGCCTGGTACAGCTTCTGCATGGCCGCGGCCAGCTGCCGCGCCTTCTTGATGTCGTCCGGACACAGCCGCATGCCCATGGACATGGCTTCGTGGTCCAGCAAACCGAAACGGGGATCGATGGTCTCCTTGAAGATGAGCTCGGGCGTATCCTTGGCCACCTGTTCGATCTCGACTCCACCCTCGGCGCTGGCCATCAGCAGGACCCGCTTGCTGTTGCGGTCGATCAGCATGCCGACGTAGTACTCGCTGGCGATGTCCACCGCCGGCGTGACCAGGACCGTGTTCACGGTATGGCCTTTGATATCCATACCCAGGATCTTGGCGGCGTTCTCCTTGACGTCCTCGATGGTCGGGCAGAATTTGACGCCGCCCGCCTTCCCGCGTCCCCCGGTCAGCACCTGGGACTTCACCATGACCGGCAGGCCGTACTCTTCGGCCCGGGCCACGGCGTCGGCGACCGTCTGGACAGCCGTCCCACCGGGAACCGGCAGACCAAATTCGGTAAAGATATCCTTGGCCTGGTATTCGTGGATATTCACGTAATTCCTCCCAGCAATTTGGAGCAGCCGGCCGCACGAGAAGCGGCCGGCCGCCTGCGGTTCAACTAGCCGATGAATTTGGCCAGTACCTCGTCCAGGTTCGGCGAACCGATTTCCTGGAGTTCGTATTTCACCCTGACGGTGGGTTTGTCGATCTTGACGATCCGGCTCAGGTCGATCGGGGTGCCGATCACCACGACGTCGCATTCGACGGCGTTGATGGTCTTCTCCAGATCCGCCACCTGTTCGTCGCCGTACCCCATGGCCGGGAGCAGGGTCCCGATTTCCGGGTAGATTTCGAAAGTCTCGGCCAGCTTGCCCGTGGCCCAGGGCCGCGGGTCCACCAGTTCCTCGGCACCCATCTTCATGGCCGCCACGACACCCGCACCGTAGGCCATGTCGCCGTGGGTCAGGGTCGGGCCGTCTTCGACGACAAGCGCGATCTTGCCCATCAGGTCCACATCGCCCTCGAGCGTCAGGGGACTGGCCGCGTCGATGATGACGGCGTCGGGATTGATCTCACGGATGTTGTCGCGCACGGTTTCGATATTCTCGAATTCGGCCTCGACGACCTTGTTGATGACAACCACGTCGGCCAGACGCACGTTGGTCTCGCTGGGGAAGTAGCTCATCTCATGGCCGGGCCGGTGCGGGTCGGCCACCACGATGTGCAGGTCGCTCTGGTAGAACGGGGTGTCGTTGTTGCCGCCGTCCCACAGGATGATGTCCGCTTCCTTCTCGGCCTCGCGCAGGATGGCCTCGTAGTCGACACCGGCGTAGATGACGCCGCCAGCCATGATGTGCGGCTCGTACTCCTCCATCTCCTCGATGGTGCACTTGTGCTTCTCCAGGTCGGCGACTTCCGCGAAACGCTGGACTTTCTGGGCCGCCAGATCGCCGTAGGGCATCGGGTGGCGTACGGCGACGACCTTCTTGCCGGCCGCGCGCAGGATTTCGCAGATGCGGCGGCTGGTCTGGCTCTTGCCGCAGCCCGTCCGCACCGCGCCGACGCTGATCACGGGTTTGGTGCTCTTGATCTGGGTGTCGCTCTCGCCCAACATGGTGAAGTCGGAGCCCGCCGCGTTGACGATGGAAGCCAGGCTCATGACCTGCTGGTAGGAGCGGTCGCTGTAGGCCATGACGCACATGTCGGGATTGTATTTGCCGATCAGGGCGACCAGTTCGTCCTCGGCCTCGATGGGAATCCCGGCGGGGTAGAGATCCCCGGCCAGCTCGGCGGGATATTTCCGGCCGTCGATATCGGGAATCTGCGTGGCGGTGAAGGCCACGACTTCATAGGCCTCGTTGTTCCTGTACACACAATTGAAGTTGTGGAAATCACGGCCCGCGGCGCCGAGGATAATGACCTTGATCCTGCTCATGACGACTCCTTGAAGCCCGGAACGGGCTCGATTGGACAGGGAGAACCACCGAAAGGATCAGGGCAGCTGCCGGATCGCGTCGATGATCTGCGAGGTCGACCAGCCGGGTACCATCGGCACGCGGACAACGCGGCCCGCCCAGGATTTGACCTCGGGAGCACCCACGATATCCTCTTCACTGTACTCGGACCCCTTGACGAGCACATCGGGCCTGATCTGGAGAATGACCTCCAGCGGTGTCGGCTCGGCAAAAATAGTGACCGCGGAAACGGGTCGCAAGGCGGCAATTAAGGCGGCCCGGTCGGGCGCGGGCAAAAGTGGCCTGCCGGGGCCCTTGAGCTGGCGGACGGAAGCGTCGCTGTTGAGGGCCACGACCAGTTCATCCGCCTGCTCCGCGGCCTGCATCAGGCTGACCAGGTGCCCACTGTGGATCAGGTCGAAACACCCGTTGGTGAAGGCGATGGTGCGCCCGGCGGCATGCACGGCTTTCGCCCAGTCCGCCAGCTGTTCCCGGGCCAGGATCTCTCCGCGCGCGAAAGCGGCCATCAGTCCGGGTCCTTTTCATTCAGCGCCGCGGTCAGCTGCGCCGCGGTCACGGTGGCGGTGCCCAGTTCCCGCACGGCCAGGCCGGCGGCGTGATTGGCCAGGTCGGCGGCTTCGGCGAAGTCGGCCCCGGCGGACATGGTGGCCGTGTAGACGGCGATGACCGTATCCCCCGCTCCGGTGACGTCGTAGACTGTGGTCGCCTCGGTGGCCAGGTGGTGCTCGGCGCCATCCTTCTCGAACAGGGCCATCCCGTGTTCTCCCCGGGTCACCAGCACGGCTTCGGCGGCGGTTCGCTCCAGGAGCTTGGCACCGGCGGCCTTGAGACTGGCGGCGTCGGTGATGCTCATGGCGCAGGCCTGCTCGGCTTCCTTCTGGTTGGGCGTCAGGGAAGTCACGCCCTTGTATTGCGAGTAATCCCCCTTCTTGGGATCAACGACCATGGGCACGCCCGCGGCCCGGCCGGCGGCGATGAAGGCGGCCAGCGCCTCATGGGTCAGCAGGCCCTTGCCGTAGTCGCTGAGCACGATGCCGTCGAAGGGGCCCAGTTTCGCCAACCGGGACACCAACTTTTCCACCAGTTCCTCTTCGACCGGCCGGTCGTCCTCGCGGTCGGTGCGGACCACCTGCTGGTTATGGGCCAGGATACGGGTCTTGATGGTGGTGGGCCGGGATTCGAGTTCCAGGAGTCCCCCGGAGTCGATGTCATGTTCGTCGAGGAGGTTCTTCAATTGACCCGCGGCTTCGTCTTTCCCGCACAAGCCGAACAGGACCGCGTCGGCGCCCAGGGCGCAGATGTTCGCCGCCACATTGGCGGCGCCCCCGAGCTTGGTGGTCTCGCTTTCCAGACGCACCACCGGAACGGGCGCCTCGGGACTGATGCGGTCCACCCTTCCCCACAGGAAACGGTCCAGCATGCTGTCACCGATCACGGCCAGCCTTTGGCCGGGCAACCGCTCTATGATATCCTTGTATTTCGGGCTCATGATCGCTTCTTTGGTTGGAAACGGTTTGACGACAGCGGGACAGGCGGTCCACCGCCGGACGGGTTCGATGGGCCGGAAGCTATCACCCCGTGTCCCGGGTGTCAATTTATCCATCCCGCAACAGCCCGTACCGGTCACGTTAGCAAGGAGATACAATGAATAGCAAGAATCCCCAGCAACGTATCACCCTGGATCTGGGTGAAAAGGAAGCTGAAGGCATCTACTCGAACCTGACGCTGATTTCCCACAGCCCCGCCGAGTTCATACTCGATTTCGCCCGCCTGGTTCCGGGCATGCCCAAAAGCAAGGTCCACGCGCGGGTCATCATGACGCCCCAGTCGGCCAAGGCCCTGGCGAAGTCACTGACCGTGAATATCGAAAGGTATGAAGAGGCCCACGGGGAGATCAAACTGGCCGGTCAGCCCGAAGCCAGCCAGAACATCGGCTTCCAGACAGGCTGACCCAGGCGCACCGGCTTATTCTCCCGGCGGCCTGGTCTTCCAGCGCCGGTGCAGCCAGAAGTACTGCTCGGGAGCCTTGCGGATGGCCGCCTCCAGTCTCTGGACGTGTACTTCCGTCAGGCGGGCAACGGCGGTTTCCTCGTCCCAGTCGGGTTCGGCGGCAAACGGCGGATCGACGACGACCTTGTGGCTGCCGTCGGCCTGCCGGAAGATGAAACCGGTGACGATGGGAACCTTGAGCTTCCAGGCAAAGTAGGCCGTCCCCCGGAACACCGAAGCCTGGCGGCCCAGGAATTCCGTGAAATATCCCTCCGGACCGGCGTCCTGGTCTCCCACCAGCCCGATCAGTTCCTTCCGGCGCAGCGCCCGGATCATTTCCCGGATGGAGGTTCCCCCGGACCTGATGGTCCCGATTCCCGCCCGGTGCCTGATGTCGTTCTGCAGGCGGTCCACCCGGGCGTTGGTCTGCTCCTTGACGATGAAGCTGACCATCTGGCCTTCGGCCGCCACCCGGGCCCCCAACATTTCCCAGTTCCCGAAATGGCCGGACACCAGGAGGGCGCCCTGGCCCTCGGCCACCGTGCGGGTGAAATATTCCACACCCTCGATCTCCACCAGCTCCAGGAAATCCGCCTGCTTCAGTCCGGGAAAAGCCAGGAACTCCATCAGGGTCATGCCGAGGTTCCGGAAGAACGAATGGGCCAGGGCGTTGATTTCCCGGTCGTCCATATCCCCGCCGAAGGCGTGGCGCAGATTGTCCAGGACCACCTGGCGCCGAAAGCCGACCACCCGCCAGACAAAGGTGCCCAGACCCCGGCCGAGAGCCAGCAGAAAACCCCGCGGCAGAGGGCGGGCCAAAAGGAGAAGCAGATACAGCAGGCTGAAATCCAACAGCTGCCGGGGCCGGGAAGTCATCGTGATACTCCATGTGAGACGGTGCCAAAGCGGACGCAAGGAATGGAGGATTCGAAACGCCCCGCACGGAGCAACCCTCATCCCGACCAGATTCTACGGGCTAGCCTGCCTCCGGGCAACCTCCGGATCAGGCCGGCCAGCTCCAGGGCCAGCAGACCTTCCTGCCAGGCGTCCTCGGTTCCCGGCCAGCGTTCCCGTAGACGGTCGCGGAAGACCCCTTCCAGGTCCAGCCGGTCCATGATCCAGCAGGCGGCGCTTCCGGCCTTGGGTGTGGAATGCTGGTCGCCATTGGGTAGATCCAGCCCGGGTTCTGTTTCCTCACTTCGCTCGGGCCGGCCCAGAACCCGCGCGATGTCCGCGACGCTTTCCACCAGGTGCGCCCCCTCCCGCAACAGGTGATGGCACCCGCGGCTGGTTTCCAGATCGACGGGTCCGGGCACTGCGAACACCTCGCGGTTGTAGTCCACCGCCAGATTGGCAGTCAGCATGGCCCCGCTCTTCCGGGGCGCCTCGACCACGATGATCCCGCGGGCCAGGCCGGCGATCAACCGGTTGCGCTGGGGAAAGTGGAATTTGAGCGGTGGGGTGCCGGGCGGAAACTCGGTCAGGGTACAGCCGTCGCGCTCCAGCTTGGTCTTCAAGGCCCGGTGGGCCGAGGGGTAGACGCGATCGCTGCCGGTGGCCATGACCCCGATCGACCGGCCCTGCACCGAAAGGGCTCCGCGATGCGCCTCCCCGTCTATGCCCAGCGCCAACCCGCTGACGATGACCCATCCGTGGGCCGCCAGCTCGGCGGCCAGGGCCCGGGCCACGGCCAGCCCCCGGGCCGAGGCGCGCCGGGTTCCCACGATGGCGATTGCCGGTTCATTCAGGACGGCCAGACTGCCCCGGACATGGACCTCGCCCGGGGGGTCGTTTATCTCTTCCCACAACCGGGGCCAGTGGGGATGTCCGGGTTCGATTCTCTTTTCCGGTTGATCCGGTCCGCCTGAGGGGGAAACATGAGCGGCCACATGAATATTCCAGTCCGGGAGGACGTGCTTTTGAAATTCAGTCGATCGTCTCGGGCATGTTGTCGTGGTAGAGCTTCAACATCATCTTTTTCAGTTGTTCCAGACCCTGCCCCGTCGCGGCGGAAATCGCCAGCACGTCGATGGCGCCATGATCGCGGGCCCAGTCCTTTGCCGCGGCCATGGCCTCGGCTGCTCCGGCTTCATCGAGAAGGTCCTGTTTGGTGACCACCACCGCATAGGGCAGCTCGGACAGGCGGCGGCCGTGCCGCTTCAGCTCGGCCCGCAGGACATCCAACGCCCGCCGGGGCGACTCCAGTGACGGGTCCACAAGCAAGAGCAGGGCCCGCGTCCGCTCGACATGCCGCAAAAATTCGTGCCCCAGGCCCTTGCCCTCGGCCGCGCCCTCGATCAGCCCCGGAATGTCGGCCAGGGTGCAGCTGTTGAAATCCCCCAGGTCGACGATGCCCAGGTTGGGAACCAGGGTGGTGAAAGGGTAGTCCGCGACCTTGGGACGCGCGGCGGTGACCACCGAAAGCAGGGTGCTCTTGCCGGCGTTGGGCTCGCCGACCAGACCGATATCCGCGATGAGTTTCAATTCCAGGCGCACGGTGACCAGACAGCCGGGCCGGCCGGGCTGGGCGTGCATGGGCGTCTGGTTGCGGGGGTTGCGGAATTCCCAGTTGCCCTTGCCCCCTTTGCCGCCCTTGGCCACAAGCAATTTCTGTCCCGGTTCCAGGAGGTCCCCCAGAAGCGTGTCCTGGTCTTCGCTGTAGACGGAGGTTCCGCAGGGGACCAGCAAGGTCACGTCCTCGCCATCGGGTCCGGTGCGGCGATTCCCTCCTCCGGCCTTTCCCGGGGAGGCCTTGTAGCGCCGACGGTAGCGAAAGTCCAGCAGGGTCGACATTTCACCGGTCGCCTCCAGCCAGACCGACCCGCCGGCGCCGCCGTTGCCGCCGTCCGGCCCGCCCCGCGGCATGTATTTTTCCCGGCGGGTGGAGACACAGCCTTCGCCCCCCTTGCCGGACTCGAGGGTGATGGTGGCGATATCGAGAAACACGTGATCATTCCTCCGGACAGTGGCAATCCAGGTTTACAGGTACGGTTGATCCGTCAAAAGGCGCGACCGGAAAGGGCCTTGGCCACAGGCTCCGGGACGAGTTTTCCCAGGGGTCCCCCGTGACGGATGACGTCCCGGACCAGGGTGCTGCTCACCGCGGCCAGGGAGGGGCGCGCCAGCAGGTAGATGTACTCGATGTCGGCGGCCAGCAGGGCGTTGACTCCCGCCAGGCTCCATTCGTGTTCATAGTCCCCCGGGGTCCTGATGCCCCGGATGACCGCGTGGGCACCCCGGCGGGACACCTCGTCCACCAGCAGCCCCGAGAAGGAATGGACTTCGACATTGCCCAGCCCCTGCACCGAAGCCCGGAAAAGATCGACTCTCTCGTCCAGGTCCAGCAGGCCGGCCTTGCCGGACCGGGCCACGACGACCGTCACCTTGTCGAAGAGCTTGAGCGCCCGGGTGATGATGTCGATGTGCCCCAGGGTCACCGGATCGAAGGATCCCGGATACAATACGTGTCGCTCCACCGTCATTCTCCTTCCGGGAGCCCGCCCGCGGCGCGCGCCACGGCCAGATGACTTTCCCCGTACCGCCGGACCGTCCAGTCCAGTCCGCCCGACGCCGCCGGGGGCAGGTCGCCGGTGCGGGATCCGTATTCAATGATCCCCGCCCGGAATCCCGGGGCCGGCGCCAATCGTTCCAACCCCTCCATGATAGCCCCGGCGACCGGTCCATGGTAGGGCGGATCCGCCACCAGGATCCAGGGGGTCGGTTTCGCCGGTGGGTTCCAGCGGCCCAACCAGGCGACCGCCTCGGCGCAGACCAGCTGATATTGCCGCGATTCGGCCCCGCAGAGTTCGAGGTTGTCCCGGACCACCGCCAGGGACTTGCGGGACAGATCCACAAACACCACGGAGTCGGCCCCACGGCTGAGGGCCTCGATGCCCAGCCCGCCGGCGCCGCAGCAAAGATCCAGGAAACAGCTCCCTTCGACATCCGGTCCCAGGATGTTGAACAGGGCTTCCTTGACCCGGTCGGTCGTCGGCCGGACAGCCTCGCCGGAGGGGGATTTCAGCCGGCGCCCCTTCCAACTGCCGGCGATGACCCTCATCGGCCCTCACCATCCTTCCTGCGGCCCCAGATCAGGCTGCGCAGCATGGAAACCCGGGCCAACTGCTCCACGTCCATGTCGGTGGTGCGCAGCCGGAAATCCGCGGCGGCGGCGTACAGGGGCCGGCGGCGGCGGAAAAGCTCCTCGATTCCCGCCCAGCCCAGCATGTCCACCAAAGGTCTTTGTCCGGGAGAATCGACTTTCAGGCGGGAGCGGATCACGTCCCAGGAGGCGTCCAGCCAGATGACGACGCCCCTGTCCCGGAGAAGGTCCACCGCGGCCGGGGTCTGCACGATGCCGCCGCCGGTATCCAGCACCAGGCTGCGGTCGGGATCGAGCCCGGACAGCGCGTCCAGTTCCCTGGCCCGGAAGGATTCCTCCCCGCCGGAGGCGAAGATCTCGGCAACGGAACAGCCGGCTTCCTCGGCGATGATATCGTCGAGAAAGACGGCCGGATGGTTGGTGGTGACCTGGAGCCTGCGGGTCAGGGTCGATTTGCCGCTGGCCATGAAGCCGATGAATGAAGTCCACATGCCCCCATCCTAATACAATGCCCCCCGGGGAACAATCCCCGGGGGGCCGATGGCAGCCGTTGAACGAGTGCTAGTCCAGCTGGACGTTCGAAACGTTTTCCGGGTCGTAGATGATCTCCGCATCGGAGGTGATCATGTCCCGCTGCATGTATTCATCCGAAACGATGGTCGGGGTCACGAAGACCACCAGTTCCCGGCTGACCTTGGTATCGGTCGAGTGCTTGAACAGGGCCCCCAGCAGGGGGATGTCCATCAGCAGGGGAATACCGCTGTCGAGCGTGCCGTCGATCTGACGGATCAACCCGGCGATGATCGCGGTTTCGCCGTTCTCGACCAGGACCCGGGTGTCGGATTCACTGGTGTTGATGATGACGCCGCCCTGCACGGTGGCCTGGGAGGACAGATCACTGACTTCGTTATGAACGTCGAGAGTGATCTGCTCGTCCATGTTGATGTGCGGGGTAACCTTCAGCATGATACCGATGGTCGTCAGCTGGGTGATGGCGTTGCCGGCCTCATCCGAGACGATCAGGGGAATCTTCTGTCCCACCAGGATGCTCGCTTCGCGGTTGTCCGTGGTGGTGATGATCGGGTTACTGATCAGGTGCGCCTTGTTCGAAACCTCGAGGGCCTCGACCTTGGCCAGGACACTGCCCCAGTCCTGCACCACACCGACCTGCAGGTTGCCGGCGGGGTTCTGGATCGGGTTGTTGATGTCCATGGTGTTGAAGAAGCTCTCGGCCTTCGTCTGGGGGTGAGTAATGGGATTGCCGCTCTGCGGATTGTTCACCGACCAGTTCACGCCCAGTTCCCTCGTCGCCTTGGAATCCATGTCGATCAGGCGGGCATTGATTTCCACCTGAGGCGTTTTGGTATCCAGGTCGACCGCCATCTCGGAGATGAGGGCCACGCGTTCGGGGACATCGTTGATGATGAGACTGTTGGTGCGCACGTCGACGTCGATGTTGCCGCGCTCGGTCAACATCTGCTCCAGCGCGTCCTTGGTCTCTTCGGCGTTGGCGTAATGGAGGTTCACCATGCCGAGTTGCAGCTGCGCCAGGTCCTCGACCTGCTTGCGCGCCCGCTCGATGTCGAGACTCTCCTTGCGGAGTTCCTCGGCGGTGTCGATCCGGTAGATGCCCCGTTCCTCGATGTAGTCGAAGCTGTGGGCCTTCAGGATGACGCCGAGCGCCTCTACCCACGGCACGTCTTCCAGCTTGACGGTGACCTTGCCCACGACGCGGGGCGAAGCCACGATGTTGGTACCGGAAAATCCGGCCAGGGAGCGCAGAACCGTTCCGATTTCGGCATCCTGCACGTCCAGCGAGATGGGTACGGACTTGTACGCCTCGCCGGGATCGACAGCCTCAGGCGCGGCCGTTGGGACAGCATCCCCTTCCTGGGCCAGGGCGCCGAACGCACCTAGCAGCAGGAGAGCGACCACAACTGAGATATGAGTGAAGCGGATCCTTCCGAACATTGTTTAACCCTCCGTTTTTTCCAGCTTGAGAACCACCTTGTTGGTGATTCCGTACAGGGTGACCCGCGCAGTAAGAGAATTCTTGCGGATGCTGACGACGCGGCCGTGTCGGACGCGATCGCCCACACGCAGGATGTAACCGAAACCTTCTCCATCTTCGACCAGGGCGAACTTGTCGTCCTGAGCCCACATCACACCCACCAGTTGGGCGCTGTTCATGTCCACGAGCTCGCTGGCCGTTTTCTTCTCGAAGTCGCCGGCGACCAGGACCGCGAAGGGGTCGGCCTTGCCGTAAGACTGGTAGAAGAACTCGTTGGCGCGGATCGCATTGATCCTGTCGCGCGAGATCTGGGACGGAGAAACCGTGCTGGCTTCCTTGCCCGCGTCCGCCTCTTCGTCGGCGGCGAGGGCCGGAACCGAGACCAGCAGTCCGATCAGGACGGCAAGGGTCAGGGCACAAGGCAGCCGGAATTTTTTCCTAATCATGGTTCTAACTCCCTAGTGACTGATGCCGGCCTGTTGGGTGACGGCTTCTTCGTTGTCGGCTTTGGCTTCGAGTTTATCGATAATGCCTTCGCCATCAGTAGTGCCCGTACCTTCCACGGGCACGCTCGGCCCCTGGGTATAGGCGGTCAGGATCAATTCCGTCTCCACCGTGTACGGTTGCTCATCCTGTTTGGCAGCGCCTTCCATGTTCAGGTCGGAGACGTTGACAATCCGGTTGAGATTGGCCAGCCGGCTCAGGAACACGCCGGTCTGGTGGTACCCGCCCATGACCCGGACTTCGACAGGGTTGTCGGAATAGAAACCCTGGTTGACCGGAGTCTGGGGTTTGAACAGCTGGAATTCGATTCCGGACTGCTGACCGGCCGCAGTGACCTTGCGCAGCAGGTCCGGCATCTCGTTCTGCTCGGGCAACAGGGTCTGCGCCACCATCCACTGGTCGTGAAGAATGGCGTACTCCTGTTCGACC
>JBDLKA010000002.1:0-101233 GCA_039714075.1 Candidatus Krumholzibacteriota bacterium
GGCGATCGTTTCAGGAAAGTGTGGGCGAATAGTTCAGTTGGCTAGAGCGCCTGCTTTACACGCAGGAAGTCACAGGTTCGAGTCCTGTTTCGCCCACCACTCAATTCCTATTTTATTCAATCAGGTTGTGCCTTCGGAATTGTGTCCGACGCCGGATTGCAGGTCAGGGTGATGGAAAAAATGTGACAGCCATAACGAAATGACTAAAAGAGGTGCCCCCGGGGGCACCTCTTTTTGATGATTGGGTACTCAGAATAGGGACAGACGCAATTACGAAGGTACAACCTTACCTATACAGTGTCTTGACAGACCCGAAGGACTCATCATCAACGGGTAAGCCGCAACAGTTGTTGAAGCAAAAATAACCACCACAAGGTGTTTCGCTGTCAATGTGCATGGTCCGCAATTGTCCGGGAACCGACTGGAATACCATCTCGCCAGGGATGCTTGGATCGTTGGTCGGAGACAGTGAGATCACTGTCGGCAGGGGACTGACGGTCATAAACTGGAAGGAGATCAGGGTGGCGGCCCCGCTGATCACCTCCAGGGACGTGCCCAGACTCACGATGTACTCCAGAAACCCCTGATTGATATCGCTGGCGTCACCTTCATTGACGGCTGTGGGAGACAAAATTTCCGCCAGCATGAACAGAGCCGGGCCGGTGATATTCAACATGCACTCGAAGGCGTTGATGGTGGCGTAAGGGGCGTCCGCGTTTTCCGCATCCGTCGGATTGATCAGAACCAGGAAGACCGAAACAGGAACACCGATATCGGTGGTACCGGTAGCGCCGGTACCATCTGCTGTCATGAAGAGACCGACTTGATTGTTCGGCAAGGACGGGAACTGAGGGAAGCCGGGCTTGGGAACCAGGAGGTAAAGCACAGCCAGCACCCAGGCGGCAAAACGAATCGTTTTCATTTCCCGGCCCCCTTGATCAAATGAAGTTCAATTCAGTAAGTCCGGCAAAGCACCTCAGCCATGGCCCTGCCATATACATATGTCACTATATGAGATTACAGTATCGTTATCAAATGCCGGAGGTCGCCTTTGAAGCATACCTTTCCCTTGGGTTGTCGGATGAGAGGGAGAGCACGCGAGCAGGAAATCACAGCTTCGAGGCTTGTTTTTGCCCACAATCAAAAAAAATAATATATAGTCAAATGCCCCATATTTTGGTCTTTAGTGGGTTTCCCACTCATTTTTTCCTCATGTAAATTGAAAATTCAGATTTTTTTTCCAATTTTCAGCAGAAGACAAGAAATAATGGGTTGCATTGGCTATGCCCATATGGTACTCTAATGTTGTCAAGTGATGGACATGTGAGTGGGAAGGAGAGCTCAACGCAGTTGTCAATGTGTCCGCTTGGGTTAGCCACCCTCGCTAGAATGTGCCTTTTTTGGAGGTGTCCTAATGGTTCTTAGGAAACTCATGGGTATTTTTGCTATTACCCTGATTGTTTGTGCCGCTTCGCTCGCTACCGCGGGTGTGCCGGACGTTACTCAGTGCACGGCGACTTCCGGTCATGCCGGATTTGCTGTTTTGATGAGCGTCCCCAATGGCAATGGCAATCCTTTCACCCTCGCTTCTGATGGTGTCGGGAATGTTGATGCTACGATTACCGTGGTCGTCAATGATGCTACGCCGGCCCCCATCGCCAACTATCCTTTCGAGGATATCTGGTTGATTTCCGTGGATGGCGGCATGGCTGCCTGTGTCGGTGGTGCTACCGCTGACGCCAGCACTGATGCTTTGGGCGTTACCGAGTTCCAGACTCCGCTGCAGGCGGGTGGCTGGTCCACGTCCGATTCTCGTGTCATCATCAATGGCAATGCCATTCCCGGTGACGTGTCTCTCGGACATAACAGCCCGGATCTCGATGGTAGCGGCGCGGTCAACCTGACTGACGTCCAGATCTTCGCCGGTGACTTCTTCGACGTTGCTTACAATTTCCGGTCCGACCTGTTCTTCGACGCTGTCGTGAACCTGTCCGATCTGCCTTTGTTGGCTGCCGCCGTTGGAGCCACCTGCCCCTAGGATTTCCCACCCGCACCCGGCTTGACCGGGTGTGACCACGGAAATTCAGGGATGTTGATATGGATGGCCCTGCTAATGCAGGTGGCGGGGCCATCGCTTCTCGCCCGATCAATTCGGCGAATTTCCAGGAAGTACCTGCTCAACTCTTTTAGGAGACACAACATGAAGAAGTTGGTAGTTCTTTTACTGGCCAGTCTGGTGGCTACGTCAGCTTTTGGTGTCGCGGATCCCGATGACAACATGATGGGGATCTACTTCGACCTGACCGCTGATACCTATTGCCTCGATACTCCGGCCAGCGTTCCCTTCATGGCCTACATCATTCTCACCCACACCACCGCTCCTTCCATCAATGCCTACGAGCTGGGCCTGACG
This sequence comes from Candidatus Krumholzibacteriota bacterium, assembly GCA_039714075.1. Lineage (GTDB taxonomy): Bacteria > Krumholzibacteriota > Krumholzibacteriia > LZORAL124-64-63 > LZORAL124-64-63 > JAGLCY01. The sequence continues at coordinate 2,414 of JBDLKA010000002.1, forward strand.
GTTGGGGTTCCTGCCGGCATGGAAGGCATGATCTTCCGTCTGGCTTCCACCATCGCCAACGGCGTTGTCAGTGGTGTGGATGTTGGTACCAATGGGCCTCTGGGCGGCGATTTCATCGTCGGCCTGGCTGCTCCTCTTCCGGGCGACCCCGCTGTTGTTCTGCACTCATTCCAGTACATGCTGCTGGCCGTGATGCCTGTGGAATTCTACATCGGTGCTTCCTCGGCTCCTTCCATCCCGGGTGATTTCCCCGTGGTGCAGAATGCCGACGGATCCATCCTGATGCAGGTCGGACAGTCGACTGGCGGACCGGGTACCCCGGTTGCTCTCATCAACAGCGGTTGTAATGTTGTTGGTGTCGAAGAGGCTAGCTTTGGTAGCGTCAAGAGCTTGTTCCGGTAAAACGGGATAGGTTGCGGCTTCGGCCGCAGGACTTCGGTCCAAGAACCCGGGTGGATTTTCCACCCGGGTCTTTTTTTGCCGGTTTGTTAACCCTTGACAGACCCTCCAAATGCCCGGATATTCACTGTGTCGGATCCTATACCTGCAATGTATTTGGTTTTCTAAGGCGTTTTCAGGTGGAGGGTGGGCCAAACGGTTCAGTTTTTGCTCAAGAAATTTCGCCACAGGCCAAAAAGAGTGCTTGTAGGGCCGGAAAAGACTCAGTATCTTTTTATCGTTGTCGTGGAAAGTGTTTCCTGCTTATTGGCCCAGTCCGGACCAGGCGTGAAGGATCGTCGCTCTGGCCTGATTCGGATATTGCAGGATCGCTTAATGACCAGGGTTGAAAAATGGATTTTCCAGGAAAGGGGAATCGTAAAATGAAGAAGTTGCTTTTTGCCGTGTCGGCGCTTGCCGCGCTTTCTCTGCTGGCTCCCAGCACGGGTTTCGCCCAGCACGAGAGTTCTGCCAACAACCAGTTGGGACTGTTCCTTGCCGCCGACGGAACCGGCGCCACCGGTTCGGCCGATATCGGCGTTCCGGTTTCGGTCTTCCTGGTTCTGATCAATCCGACTGACGTTGATGCCGGGGAAGCCCCTTATGCCACTCTCAACGCCTTCGAATGCATGCTGAATTTCGACGGCCCGGCCTTGTTCAAGTTGGCTGACACCTTGCCTCCCACCGCCGTCAACGTGGGTGACAACAGTGACATCAACCAGGGCTTCCTGGAGTACATCGTGGGGCTGGGCACGTCCATGGATGTGAGCGCGGCTTCAGCCACGCTGATCTCCTTCCAGTTCATGACTACCAGTCCCTTGCCGACCACGATCACGCTGACTCAGACCAGCGCTCCCAGTATCGCCAACGAGATGGCCTTCCAGTCGGTTACCGGCCAGCTGCGGGTCATGCATAATGCCAGCGGTACGAAAGACGGTATCGTGTTCGCTTTCAACGGTGAACCTGTGGCAATCGAAAACGAATCCTTCGGATCGGTCAAAGCGCTGTTCCGTTAGGGAAAATTTCCCGCAATTCCGGCCTGGTCCGGTTCTGCGAGTGTCGAAAGGGGCGGGTTTTCCCGCCCCTTTCGTTTGTCCAGGCCCCGGGGTTCGTTTGTTCTGATCCCCTGGGCCGATTTTTCCACCGGCAAGTCATTGACCCCGTTCTGATTCGGTCCTATAATGATTGTACGCCCAACCGGGCCGTGCCTGCCCCTGATCGATCATTCAACCACTTCCTTCCGGGAGACCAGGATGGGTCATTCTGTGTATAGTCTGTTTGGAAATATTATTTCCGTTGGGTTCAGGTGCGCCAAGGTGTCTGGAACCGATTCTCGATCGTTGATCCGGGTCATGCTTTGTCTATTGGCAATGGCGTCCCTGGTGCCGGGCGGAGTATTGGCCGCCGGGGATTCCACGGGGAATGCCGGCGGACAATTCAAGGTCCTGTCCAGCGGCCCGGAGGCCCTCCGGTTTTCCTTCGGCAACCTGGAGCCGGTCTGGATTCCCCGCACGGTGGGCGATCCGGCGGTAACGCTTTACGACGTGAGCATGGATGGTTTCATTTCCTCCGGGGAGCCGGGCCACCCCCGAGTGCCCCGGACCGGCGGTTGGGTCGTTGTTCCCCCGGGCACCCGACCCGAGGTCAAGCCGCTCAAGGAGCAGTGGGAGCCCGCGGGGGACCGCCCGCTGATGGTCGAAGCGGTGCCCGTGATTATCCCGGGCGGCGAACCCTGGGAAAGTTCCGCCTCCGAGATCTTCGTGATGCCGGGTGAAGAACCCCCGGCCGACGCGCGGATCCCCGCCGCCGCCGTGGAGGCCCTGGCCCGTCGGGGACAGATTCCTCCCGCCGGGGCCGTGACACTGGGCGAGGTTGTCTGGTGGCGTGGCCGGCGCATCGTGTCCTATCAGGTAACTCCCATCCGGCAGGATGCCGCAGGACGGGCGGGTCGGTATCTGGCTTCGGGTTCCTGGGAAATCCGTTTCGTGCCCGACAGCTCCGCCGGCCGGGCCATTGCCGGGGCCCAGGCCCGCAAGATCTCCAATCGGAACGACGACCGGTTCGGCGAAATATTCCTGAATCGCGAACTTCTGACCCAATTGCCCGTGGAAGCCACGTGGCAGGGTGTCGATTTTTCAGCCGAACAGGATGCCGAAAACAGTGCCCTGAAAAATTCGCGCGGCGGAAAAGCCGGGACCCTGCTGGGTCCGGAAACCCGGCTGGCGATGTGGAAGACCGGGCTGGTCAGATTGACTTTTGACCGGCTGCGCTCCCGGGGCCATCTGCCGGAGGGCGTGATCCGTGAGGACCAGATCCGGCTTTTCCAGCGGCGGTACGATGCATCCCTCGACGACGGGACCGGCCAGGCTCCCTACGTGGAAATCGAGGTTCCCCTGCACATGGTGGGTGAGGGGGACGATTTTGACGGGGACGATTATTTCGTATTCTACGGACTGCGCTCGCGGGACGACCTGGCCTATGAGGCTGATCTCGGGAACGGGACCGTCACCATCTCCGGGGCCGGCGATGAATTCGAGATGAACAACCAGGGCAATGTCTACTGGTTGGCCGCCAGTGAGCCCGAAGCGGGCACCCCCTGGGCGCGAATGGCCACCACCACCCTGCCGGCGGCCGCGGGCACACCTTTGGCCAATTACCGCCGGGACGACCATGTCGAGGAAAACCTGGCCTTCCGGGAAAACCCGCCCGCCGGGAATGTGGATCGCCTGTACTTCAACACCTATCGCACCTTTGACATCAGTGCGGGCCTCGATCCCCTGTGGGCTCCCGATCCGGCCGGTGCGGACGTGGACATCAAGTTGGCCATCGCCGGCTACAACGATGTGCCCCACACCCTGGGGATCGACCTGGTCACCAATTCGATTCTCACCACCCATCTGGAGAACTATTACATATCCAGAATCGAGGAGGTGCAGCGAAGTTACCGGGTTCCTGCTGCGGCCATTGACGGGGATTTCGCGGAAATCCACATCTATCGATCTCCCACCGGCCCTTTCAATGTGTACAGCTTCCTGAATTGGGTGGAGATCTCCTACGATGCCCTGTATCAGGCCACCGGTGACAGGATCACCTTCAACGCCGGCATGGGTGTCGGCCCGCAGCCCATCGAGGTCACCGGTTTTACTTCCGCGGACATCGGTCTGGTCGAAGTGACCGATCCCAGGAACCCGGTGTTCGTGGAGCTTGCCGGCGGCAACATTACCACGACCGACAGTGTGACCTGGACCCTTTCGGTGATGCCGGATCAATCCGGGGCCACCCGTATCTTTGCCGCCGTGGGGGACTTCTCCACCTCCGGCGTGGATGAATACAACTACCTTTTGCCGACCATTGCCGAGGACCCGACCAATCCCACCACCCTGGCGGGATCCGATCCCGACCTGGTCGTGATCGCGCATCCCGAATTCATTCCGGCTCTCGACCGCTGGGTCGAACATCGCAAGAGCAGGGCGGGGGGGAACCTCGACGTTCATGTGGTGGACGTGGATGATCTGTACGACTGGTACAGCGGCGGCATGCGGGATCCCTGGGCCCTCAAGCGGTTCGTGACGCACGCCATCACGCAATGGAACAGCTGGGCCCTGACCGTGGTGGGGGACGCCAACGAAAACTCCCTGGAGAAGGGTGTCGTGGCCTCGGCCCGCGGGTGGTCCAAGGACTGGGTGCCGACCCATTACCACTCCCAGACGGCGCTGGCGTTCACCCCCGAATTGATGGCCTCGGACAAGTGGTACACGACCCTTGAATCCGGCCAGAACTACCCGCTGGATAATTTTCCCTGGGATGTCCTGGCCCCCTGGGAAATGTACACCGGCCGTCTGCCCTGCAATTCGGTGGCGGAACTGGACATCATGATCGACAAGATCATGACCGTGGACAACGTGGCGGCGGACCAGGCCTGGCGGCGGCGGGGCATCTTTTTCGCCGATGACCAGTGGTCCAACGGATATGGTGCGAACAGCAGCGATGAACTCATTTACAAATGGAATGAAACCGTGTTTGCCGATAGTGAGAGGGACTCCCTTTCCCGCATGTGGAGCAGCGGATCCCCGGTGGCCCTGGACAGCATCCTGGTGCTTCTCGAGGACACCCTGGATCCGGTCATGCCGCCCTACGAGGGGTCGACACCTGATCCCCGTGACCTGAGCTACACGCAGAGCATGGCCAGTGCCGCATCGACTCCCGTCCTCATCGGCAAGTTGAGCCAGGGGGGGCTGGTGGCTCATTACCAGGGACACGCCAATCCCTACGTGCTTTCTTCGGAATACTGGCTTCAGGACAAGAACGACGTGGTGAGCCGTCTGGATGTGGCCAAGCTGGGCAATACGGACAAGCCCTGGTTTTTCATGGGAATGGGCTGTCATATCGCCGACTGGGCCCAGAATACGGTGCTGGCCACCACCCAGCCGCACGAGCGGTCGATATCCGAAAAATTCCTGATAAAACCGCGATCCGGGGCGTCGGCAGCCTATGGCAGTTCGGGATATGAATACATCTCCACGAACAGGTTGTTCGGGGAATATATTTTCCGGCGCTGGATGGTGAATCCTCCCGCGCAGCGATCGGTGGGCAACTCCCAAAACCTGCGCAGCCGCTGGGTCACTGGAGAGTTGATGTGGGCCGCAGAAGCGGACATCTACGCGGCGAACCGGGGCTCCACTGTCCAGGAGATGATATCCCAGTACGTGCTTCTGGGCGACCCGCTGATGGGACTGGATGCCGGGGAGCCCCAGGTTACGGCGTTCCTGATCGATCCCGTGGACCAGGAAATCGTGGACGGGGCGGAAATCTTCGCCCTGGACAATACCAACCTGCGCACGGTCCGCCTGTTTGCCCGCGATGAAGCCGGGATCGACCGGGTCCAGGTCGTCGATTCCCGGGGCGAGGACCTGACGGGCGGAATGGTGATAACCGAAACCCTGCCCGCGGGTGTGACGAATCACCAGAGCGTGCAACTGGACCTGTCGGTACCGGTGCGTCCTTTCGCCCATGATCTGATCGTCAAGGTCTACGACACGGGCGGCGCCCTGGAGTCGGATCGGCATTACGAACTGCTGTTGCACCTGCCGCAGACCGCCGAGTTTTCGCTCGATGGTTCCGTTGTCGATCCCGCGACATTCGTGTTTCCCGCCGAGACGCCGCTTCGTTTCCGCGCCGAGGTCACCAGCGCCGCCTGGATGCTGGGATACGATCCGGCTGTTGATTTCGAGTTGCGAAGCGTGGGCGAGACCCTCGCCATTGCGCCGGATGTCGATTTCCAGTTGAACAAGAACCAGCATCTGACGGTGAACTTCACCGCCACGGCCGCGGTCGAGAATCCCGATGACCAGCACGTGGTGGAGCTGTTGATCAAGGGGTATCCCACGGAACTGGTCCTGCAGCAGGGGACCGGCGCGGCCACCAGCATGACCATCTCCAAGGTCTACAATTTCCCCAATCCCATGCGGGAGAGTACCCGGTTCGTGTTCGAAAGCGGATTGGCGGCCAATGAGGGGACCATCAGGGTCTTTTCCGTTGCCGGGCGCCCGGTGGCCAGGATTCCCTTCGTGTTTTCCGGCGGCGGGTCCGGGGTTGTGGAATGGAACGGCCGGGACAGCGCCGGGGATGACATGGGGAACGGCACCTACCTCTACCGGGTGGAGATAGAGACCAACAACGGCCTGGTGGTCAGTGATATGCAACGGTTGGTGATGATGCGTTGACGGAACGCCGCCACGGTGGCAGGCTGATCATCAACCTGGAAGGTGTGCCATGAGACGGATCTCGGCCCGAAACCAATATATTGCCCTGAAAGGACTTGTCCTGACGGGTCTTTGCCTGACGATCATCCTGGGCGGCTGCGCCGGCCCCAAGCGTTTGCCGCCCGTGGATGTGCAGCCTCCGCCGGACCTGGAACCGCCGGTCGGCACCCCGACCCTGCTGGGCGTCGGTCTGCTGGAAAACGAAAAATCCCTCGACATTTCAGCCAACGGAGCGGCGGTCCTGCTGGACGGCCATAGCGGGAACCGTCTGGCGCGCCTGGACGGACCCGGCATCGTGGTCTGTTCGCGGTCGGGCAGCCAGGTGACCTGGCTGGCCGACGGGAAAAAGGGCACCGCAGGAACGTTGATCCTAAAGCCGGTGGACCCCGGACACCGGGTGCTCCAGGGAGAATTTGCCTACCGGGGAGCGTTCCTGGTCAGGCCCACTCCGGGTGGATCCGGATTGACCCTGGTGAACAACCTGGACCTGGAATCGTACCTGCGGGGTGTGGTGCCATGGGAAATCGGCCGGCACGGACGTGAAAAGCTCGCGGCCCTGGAAGCCCAGGCCGTGGCGGCTCGGACTTATACAATTTCCCATCTCGGAACCCGGAAAAGCCGGGGCTTCGATGTTTACGCCAGCGTGCAGGATCAGGTCTACAAGGGCGCCAAGGACGAGGACCCCCTGTGCAATTACGCCGTGGAAAGCACCACGGGGCTGGTGCTTCGTCATGAAGACCAGGAGATCGAGGCCTACTACAGCGCTTGTTGCGGGGGTGTCTCCAGCAATGTCGAAGAGGTTTGGGCACGAGGTCCCCAGCCCTACCTGGTCAGCCATCCCGACAGCCCGGGCAAGGGGGACGAGGCCTATTGCGCCACCAGCCGCCACTTCGACTGGCGGGAATCCTGGACCGCGGGCCGCCTGGAAGAGATCATGCAGAAGACCTTGCCGGAATATGTGGACTATATGACCAAACCGGGCCGGTCCGACTGGGCGGGCCCCGTTTTTTCTCCCCGTGACGGTTCCTCCGCGGCCAAACGGCCGGGCCGTTTGCGGAATCTGGAAATCCTGGAAAGGACGACCAGCGGCCGGGTGGCCCGGCTGGCGGTGACCACCGATGCGGGTGTCTATCATGTCCGGGGGGACCGGGTGCGCTGGGTTCTCAAGCCCGCGAGCGGGAACCCCTTCATCCTGCGCAGCGCCCTGTTCGAGGTGGAACTGGTCCGGGATGGGGATCGCCTGGTCGAGGTTGCGGCCCGGGGCCGGGGGTACGGCCACGGTATCGGGTTGTGCCAGACCGGAGCCCTGGCCATGGCCGAACGGGGGAAGAACGTGCGGGAAATCCTGGTCCACTACTACCCGGGGGCCGACCTTGCCCCGGTGGGGCGCTGATGAAAGATCCGGCCGGACGCCTGGTGGTGGGGTTGGCGGGTGAGTGGCCCACTGGTTTCGAAGCCGCCTGGCTGGCTCAGAAGCAACCTGCAGGCGTCATTCTTTTTTCCCGTAATGTAAAAAATTACAGCCAGTTATATGGTCTTTGCCGATTCCTGCATGAACTTGTCCCCGACCTGGAAATCGTGGCCGACCATGAAGGGGGTCCCGTGTCGCAGCTGGCCGGCGCCCTGGGCCGGCCCCCGGCCGCCTGGGGGCTGGGTGTCCTGGATGATGTGGGCCTGACCGCCCGGGTGTATGAGGAGACGGGTCGCCGTTTGCGGGCCGTGGGAATCGATCGGGTTCTGGCTCCGGTGGCCGATGTCCTGACCGAACGGCGAAATCCCGTCATCGGCTCCCGGTCGTTCGGCGCTGACCCCACCCTGGTGGCCCGGCATACGGTGGCCGCGGTGACGGGTCTGCTTGCTGCCGAAATGAGGGTTTGTCTCAAGCACTGGCCGGGGCATGGCGGCAGCAGCGGAGACAGCCATCTGGGGGAAACAGGGGTTGCCAAGGGAGCGGTGCCGGTTCCATTTGAAAGCGGTCTCCACGCCGGTGCGGGTGCGGTGATGGCGGGTCATCTGCTGGTGAAGGACCAGGGGGACCCGCAGGCGCGCATTCCGGCGACCCTGGACCCTGAATTCATGGCGGATTCGAGGAAGAGTCTGGGTTCCGGCCATGTGGAAAATCTTCTTTTTTATGCCGACGACGTTACCATGGGCGCCCTGGGGCCCGCCATGAAGCGGCTGGGCGTATCGATCCCGGATGCCCTGGAATCCGGCTTGTATGACCCGGAGGTATTGCCGTCGGCCTGGTTTGAAAAATTGGCGGACGCGGGGTGTGACCGGTTCCTGATCAGGGGAATTCCCCGGACCGCTTTTCCCTTGTCCGATGTTCCGGAAGGCGGGCCGGTGCCGGTCGTGACCGAACCGACCTCACGGATAACGCCGGAACCGACGTTTTCCGCGGGGGCCTATGCGGAAGCCCGACAGCGCCTGTGGGCCGTTGCGGGGCCTGGTTTCGCGGATCCGGATTCCGAGCTTTTGTGGCTGGACTACGCGCGGGATGACCGCTGGGCCGTGGCCGCGGGACAAGATGCGGGGCCTGGCGAAGCAGGAACCATGGCAACCCTCGAAGCGGGGCTGGAAGGGATGTTTTCCGCGGTCCGTCACGGTCCGGCTCCCGATCTGCCGGCCGTACCCTGGACCCGTCTGGTGGTCTCGTCCCACCGGCCCCTGCCGGATCTGCAGGATCTGCAGGAAATGATGCCGAATCCCGCTTCCCGGGGTGTTTGCCTGGCCATGGGGCATCCCTCTCTCCAAGCCGATTTGGAGGCCTGGCTGCCGAAGGGATGGCGGGTTGGCGCACTGTATGACATCGCTTTGGACGAGCTGCCCGGCGGGGGAACAAAAATTTGACATGTTCCCGGGCTGCCGCTATATTCCGGACTCTTTCGAAACTAGGCGGGGGCGTAGTTCAGTTTGGTTAGAACGCCGGCCTGTCAAGCCGGAGGTCGCGAGTTCAAGTCTCGTCGCTCCCGCCATTTTCAACCGCGGCTTTGGTCGCGGTTTTTTTTTGGTCCGCGAATCCCGTTCTTGTTCTTCCAGCCCCGACCGAGGAGCCTCCCATGAACCCATTCGGATCATCCGTCAACAAGCAGTTTCCGGTGCTTTTGGCCCTCATGGCCGTGCTGGTCGCGTTGGCCGGTTGCAACGACGCAAAGGAAGAGACCGTGAGCGATAACCAACCCGCCGGGACTTCCGACGGACCGTGTGCCTGGGTGGCCGATGGTGATCTGCCCGTGGTGGAGGACCTCGACCAGCGGTTGGACGGCTACGTGCAGACCGAGTTGTCCCCCGATCTGTCCCACCTGGACGATACCCAGACCCTGGTGCTGGAAAAACTCGTCGCCGCCAGCAAACTGATGAGCGAGATCTTCCTCATCCAGGCCACGCCCTGCCGGGATGCTCTCGCGGACCGCATCGCCGACCTGCCCGCCGCCCGGCAGGCGGGCGTGGCGCGGTATTTCGCCATAAACGGCGGACCGTGGGACCGGCGCTTCCACCACGAACCGTTTTTCGGCACCTGGCCCCACCCGGAGGGAGCGAACTACTATCCGCTCGATCTGACCGAGGCGGACAAGGAATTCATCGCCGACGGCAACAACGGCATGGACGGGCTGTTCACCATGATCCGGCGCGGTGACGACGGTTCCCTGCAGGCGGTTCCCTATTCCGAATTTTTCGCCCCGCAGTTGAAGGAGGCCGCCCGCCTGTTGCGGGAAGCCGCCGCCCTGACCGAAAACCCCAGCCTGAAGGCCTTTCTCGAGACCCGGGCCGCCGCCTTCGGGTCGGACGACTACTTCGAATCGGACATGTTGTGGATGGACCTGGACAGCACGGTGGAAATCACGATCGGTCCCTATGAGACCTACGAAGACGGCCTTTTCGGTTACAAGGCCGCCTTTGAATCCTTCGTGACGGTGACCGATCCGGTCGAAAGCGGCCGCCTGGCCAAGTTCAAGGACGAATTGCCCTGGCTGGAATCCCGGCTGCCCATTCCCGACGAGCACAAGAACATGAACCGGGGTTCGGAATCGCCCATCCGTGTCGTGGACGAGGTGTATTCGGCCGGGGATACCCGTGCGGGCATCCAGACCATCGCCTTCAACCTGCCCAACGACGAACGGGTGCGGGAGGCCAAGGGCAGCAAGAAGGTCCTGCTGCGCAACGTGATGAAGGCGAAGTTCGACCAGATCCTCATGCCCATCGCCGAAGTGCTGGTGGCCGAGGACCAGCTGGGCGACCTGACCTCCGAGTCCTTTTTCCTGCATACGCTGTGGCATGAAATGAGTCACGGCCTGGGACCGGGCAAGATCACGGTCGACGGCCGCAAGACCGAAGTCCGGCTGGAATTGAAGGAGACCTACTCGACCCTGGAGGAGGCCAAGGCCGACGCCATGGGTGAGTGGGATATCTTCGTGCTGACGCGCGCTGGCAAGGGCTATTTTCCCGACACCATCTTCAAGGAGCAGTCGGCCACCTATCTGGCGGGACTTTTCCGTTCGGTCAGGTTCGGGATCGGTGAGGCCCACGGTCAGGCCAACGCCATCCAGTACAATTACCTGATGGAAAAGGAAGCGATCACGGTCGACGAAAACACGGGCCGTTTTTCGATCGACGCCGCGGTGTTCGAAAAGGCCATCGAGGAACTGGTGGCGGAAATCTGTCTGATCCAGGCGGCCGGGGACTACGACGCCTCGGTCCGGTTCATCGAACAGTATGGCGGCATGGCTCCGTCGTTGGCGGCGGCCCTGGAAAAGCTTGCTGATATTCCGGTGGATATCGAACCGGTGTTTTCCCGTTACGATAAGTGACGCCGGACATATTCGTATTTTGCGGGCGGGACCGTTTGGTCCCGCCCTTTTCCTTGGCGCCTATTCGGGGAAAACCCTGGTCAGCATGGCATGAAGCTTCGTGAAGAGATCCGGGTTCAGGGGCGGCACGGTCTCGAAAAGTTCGATACCCGCCGTCCCGGGAACGGGGGCCGGAACGGGGTTCAACAGGGCGGCCTCCTGGTAGGCTGCCAGAAAACCGGGCACCGAGCGGCTGGCTTCACGCAGGCGGTCTTCGCCCAGACGGTGGGAAATCACCGCCGCCATTCCGTAACCGGTCTGGCCGTAGGCATTCATGGCGGCCAGATGCTCGGAGTACAAAAGACCCCTTTGGGCCATGTCCGCCTCGTCGTCGAGCATCTTCTCCAACTGGCGGTTCATCATCCCGATGGCTTCCTGGGTCTTCCGGAAAAAACCTTCCGGAATGATGTTGACCTTGTGCAGGGACGGGTGGTCGTCATCGAATTCCAGATGGGCCGCCTTGTCGATCCAGCCGGTCACCCCTTCGTTGGCCAGTATCCGGAAGGAATGGGCCACCGACTGTTCGCCCACCAGTTCCTTGGGGTCGGCGCCCGGAATTGTCTGGTGCTTGCGGTAGTGCAGAGAGGCGGTATTGCGGATGATCTGGTCCACCGAACCGGCGGCCAGGACTCCGGTGTCCACGAACAGGGCTCCGTCCAGGATCCGGATTTCGGGTTTGGCCGGGAAGAAGTGGACGCTCAAATCCGCGGGTAGGTTTTCCTGATCGACCCAGTAGCGGATCAGCTGGTCCATCTCGCATTTGCGGGGGCCCGTCAGTTCGGCCAGGCGGGCGTCGATCCGGTCCCGGTTCCGCAGGCAGTAGTTGCTGGTATGCAGGTAGTCGGAACGGTTGCGGCTTCTTTTCTGACTGCCCTGGCGGCCCAGGTCGTCCCAGAAAACGCCTTCGACCCAGTTGGCGATGCGTTGGGCGGTGAGGCCTTCGGTATCCAGACTTTGGCGCCACAGGTCGATGCTCGGCAGCTCGGCGAAGGCATCGAAATCCGCACGGGGCACATCTTCTTTTGCGGCGACCCGGTCGGCGATGTCCGTGAAGGCGGCCCAGCCGGAGATGTCGGTGGTCAATCGGCAGTCATCGCCCTTGGCTTTCGCCGGCGCTTCCTGCTTTTCGGCCGACCCGGTTTCCCCCGAACAGGCGGCCAGGGTCAGGGACAGCAAAAGGACGATCCCGCCGATCACGAGGGAACGACGGGTGGCCGCATTGTGGCGAGCGGCGCCATGGGTTATCATTCGCAATTCAGTGACACTCCTGTGATGGCGACAGTCCGGGACCGAACCGGTCCCGATCGGATCGACGATATGCTTCTGATCAACGAAATATACCCCGCAATCTGCGGGGAGTCACGCTTCATCGGGCGGCCCTGCACCCTGGTGCGGTTGACGGCTTGTCACCTCCGCTGCACCTGGTGCGATTCCGAACATTCGTTTTCCGGGGGCCGGACCATGAGCATACCCCAGGTTCTCGAAGAGGTTCAAGCCAATGGCTTTCCCACGGTCCTGGTGACGGGGGGCGAACCCCTCCTGCAGGGGCAGGTCGTGGACCTGATGGGGGCCCTGATGGCCGACGGCCGCACCGTCCTGCTGGAAACAAGCGGCACCCTGGGCAATGATAAACTCGTACCGCTGGATCAGGTTCCCACCGGCGTCCATCGAATTGTCGATATCAAGGCGCCCGGCAGCGGCATTGCGGCCGACCTGATCGACTGGAAGGGAATTTCGGATCTGGGTGCGGGGGATGAGATCAAGCTCGTCTGCCGGGACCGGGCCGACTACGAGTGGGGGCGGAAGGTCGTTCGGGAGGGGGAACTGATTCCTTCCTCGACGGTGGTCACCTTTTCGCCGGTCCTGGGCGAGTTGCCTGCCCGCGACCTGGCGGAGTGGATTCTGGCCGACGGGTTGGATGTCTGCTTCCTGATTCAACTGCACCGGGCCGTTTGGCCCGACATCGAGCGGGGAGTCTGATTTGGTTGCCGAGGGACATTCGAAAACGGGAAATGGTTCACCCCGGGAATTGGCCGTGGTCCTGGTCAGCGGCGGACTGGATTCCGCGGTGTGCCTGGGCGAGGCGGTCCGGGAATTCGACGTGGCCCTGCTGCACATCAATTACGGGCAGCGAACCGAAGCGCGCGAGCTCAGGGCATTTCAAGAACTGGGAGACCATTACGGGATCACCCGGCGGCTGGTGGCGGACATTTCCTACCTCAAGGAAATCGGGGGGTCGTCCCTGGTCGACGAGGCCATGGAAGTGGAAACGGGTCTGCCCACGGGGGCGGGAGAGGTTCCCTCGACCTACGTTCCCTTTCGGAACGCCCACATCCTCTGCGTGGGGGTTTCGTGGGCCGAGGTCATCGGCGCCACCTCGCTGTTCATCGGGGCGGTGGAAGAGGACAGCAGCGGTTATCCCGATTGCCGTGAGGAATTCTACCGTCTGTTCGGCGCCGCGGTGACGGCGGGGACCAAACCGGATACGAATATCACCATCCGCACACCGTTGATCCAACTGGACAAGGCCGCCATCGTCCGCCGGGGTGTCGAACTGCAGGTTCCCCTGCAAGCGACCTGGTCCTGCTACACGGATTCCGACGCAGCGTGCGGAGTCTGCGAGAGCTGCCGTCTGCGGTTGCGTGGGTTTGCCGCCGCCGGGCTGAAAGACCCTATTCCTTACCGTTAGAACCTTCAGGACCGTCAGCCGTGGCGAACCTGGAAAAATCATAGTCCTGGTACGCGTTGCAACGGCTGCACAGGTTGAGCAGGTCGCGCCGCCCGTCGTCCAGGGCGGCCCGCATGCACCCGGCCGCGTAGCTTTCCCAGATTTCCCCCACCGACTGCTCGTTGACGTTGCCGATGACGGCCCGTTCGTGGACGTCCCAGCAGCAGATCGTCGCGTTGCCGTTGGAGTAGAAGAACATTTCGTCCAGGACCTTCAGGCAGGGCTTGAGAACCACATCTTCCCGCTTCTGGCCCGTCCACGGCCACTGGTACATGTGGGTGATCAGGACTTCGCTGCAGCGGGGTCCCCAGAAGTTTTTGTAGTCCTCGATCTCATGGGCGTTCTCGGGCACCTCGATCATGCGCAGTTCGGTAAAGACCTTGTCCCGGTAACCGCCCCGGTCCCACAGCTCGAGGAAGAGCCGGGTCCGGGCCATCACCTTTTCGAAATCGATGCCGATCCGCGACGGCTCATATGTCTCGCGGGTGAAACCGTCGATGGAAAAACGCATGATGTCCACGCCCGCTTCCAGCAGTTCGATCGACAGCTTTTCCGTCAGCAGTTCGCCGTTGGTGTTGAACTCCACCCGGGCGGTGGGGTCGTTGTCCTTGATGTAGCGCACGATCTCGGGCATGCGGTTGTCGACGAACGGCTCGTTGGTCAGGAAAGGCCGGTAGGTGATACCCCAGCCGCGGGTGTCGTCGACGATCTTCTTCCAGGTCTCTGCGGGCATGCGCGCGGGATCCCGCACGATCTCGTTCTGGGGGCAAAAAGGGCACTTGGCGTTGCACTTGGTCACGGTCTCCAACTGGATGTACCTGGGCTTCGCCGCATAGGGCATCCGCCATCTCGCGCCCTGGTCTCCTTGGGGATGGTTGCTGAGGTATTTCGCCTCGTCCGCCTGGTTCGGTCTCATCTATTGCCTCCGGTCAACGGTTTCTTCACGGGTCTTCACAATTCTTCACAACAAATAGGGTTCGATCATGGCCAGGCTGCGCTCCGTGGCCCCCCTCTGGTCCAGAACCACCTGGCGGGCGGCCTGTCCCAGGGACTTCAGCCGCTCGTCGTCCTGCAGCAGGCCGTCGGCGACCTTCAGGGCTTCCCGGGGGTTCTCGAGCACGAATCCCGCTCCGCGCCGGACCAGCAAGCCGGCCTCTTCGGCATTGTGGATCACCGGCCCGAACAGGACGGGCATGCTGGCCACCGCCGGCTCCATGGTGTTGTGGACGCCGGTGGTAAAGCTGCCGCCGACGTAGGTAAGATGGCCCGCCCGATAGATCTCCGCCAGCACTCCGATCGAATCGGTGAGAATGGCGCGGGCGGGATCGGCGGCGCCCCGGGGATCGGCCATGAGGTCGGACAAGCGGCGGTGGGGGATTTTCCTGCGGTCCAGGGAGCCTTCCAGGGATGCCAGCCGGTCCGGGGAGGGTTCGTGGGGCGTCAGGACCACGCGCAGGTCGGCATGGGCAGCCAGCAGATCGCCCAGGACCGGCAGCCACAGTTTCTCATCCGGAGGCCAGGTGCTGCCCAGGATGAACAGCCGGCCGCCCAGTTCGCGCAACCGGCCCGCCGTTTCACCGGCCCGGGCCGCCTCGTAGCGGAGGATGACCTGCTCCACGCGGGTGTCTCCCGTTACCGATACGGGGGTGGTGACTTTCAGCTCGTCGACGAATCGCTGCCGGTCTTCCGGCGTGCAGACGCCCAGGTGGGCGAACCTGTTGAAGACGTCCCGGAACAGGGGCCGGGCCAGCGGACGGAGCCGGGCGCTGCGGGGTTGCAGCGAGCCGGCGGCAAGGACCACGGGCACGCCCCGATCAGCCGCGGCGACGACCTGGTTGGGCCAGCAATCGAACTTCACGAACACCAGCAGCCGGGGCTGCCACAGATCCATCAGGCGTGCCATGTCCCCGGGATGATCCAGCGGCAGGTAGTCGTGGAGATCGGCACAGGGGCGGTCCTGGGCGTAGGCGAAACCCGAAGGTGAAAAATGGGTCACCGCGACGGGCGGGGAATCGGGCCTTTCCTTGATCGCGGCGATGATGGGCCGGGCCTGTTCGTACTCGCCCACGGAGGTGACATGGAACCAGACCCCGCCCTTGACCTTGGCGGCGCCGGCGGCGAGGCGATCCATCAGACCCCTGCGGCCGGCAATACCCGTGGCCAGTTTGGGCGACAAGGGTCCGGCCAGCCGGGTGGCCGCGCAAAGGGCGGGGCTGAGCCCGCGATAGAGGCGCAACAGGGCCCCCGGTTTCCGTGCGGACCGGTTTGAAGCGGCGGGGGACATCAGTTTCCCTCCCTGCTGTTCAAGACGGAATATGCCTCATCCGGTGTGATGTCCCTGAGACAGGCGAGGTCGCCCCGGTGGCAGGGGCGCTTGCCGTTGCGGGAACAGGGGCGGCAGTCCAGTGCCTTCTCCATTTCCAGGCTTTGGGGCAATACCGGGTAGTAGCCGAATTCCCGCACGGTGGGGCCGAAAAAAGCCAGGACCGGTGTGCCGACCGCTTCGGCGACATGCAGCAGTCCGCTGTCGTTGGTGACCAGGCGTTGGCATTCGGACAGCAGGGTGGCCACCTCGGGCAGGGTGCGATCCCGGATGATCTGGATCCGGGTTTCGTTCCGGGAAGCCTGGTCCAGGGGCCCACCGGAAAACCACTGATCCTCGCGTGGCCCCAGGAAAATCCGCACGGTGCCGGGATGGTCCATGAGGTGCATCTGCACCAGATCCAGGAAATTGTTTTCGGGCCACCGCTTGGTGTCCCATTGCGCGCCCGGGGCGAGGCCCAGGATGTCGCCGCCGGCACCACCGGAGGCAGCCGCCAGGGAGGCCAGGGGCGGAGACGTTTCGCCAGGTGGATTCCCGCCGGGCGCCAGGTCCCCGGTCAGCTCCTCGAACCGGTCGTGCATGGTGCGTTTGAGACTGGCGGCCAATCGTCCGGTGCGCATGAAGGCCAGCCGGGCGGCGGTGTCCTTGGCCAGCCGTCGGTCCGGGCGGCGGCCCATCAACCCCAGCAGAAGGTGTCCGCGCAGGATGTTGTGCGCGTCGATGACCAGGTCCCAGGAGGATTTGCGTAGCTCGGCGGCAAGCCGCACCACCGCGCCCGGGCCGGTGCCGGGCAGGGGGATCACACGGTGGATGCCGCGGATATTCTCCATCAGTGGGGCGAAGGCGGGTTTGGTCACCAGGGTCACCCGGAACTCCCCGTCGCCGGATCGGTCGGCCAGCCGGGCCAGGGCCCACCCCAGCAGGCAGAGGTCACCCAGGGAGCCGAACCGCACCACGAGGATATCGCGGGGTTTCCCGGATCTGGATTGGGAGGGAACGGTTGACATGGCACCTTTCGGACCGGTTGCAGTGAGGGGACTCCGCCAAATATCCACCAAAAGGGGTTCCGGTAAAAGATTTTCCTGCCGGCCGGCGGACCGCAGCCGGGGGATGACCTTGCCGGTGGTGACGATTAAAGGTAACATCGGCCCGAAGATCGGTCTCTCACAGGAGAGAAATGACAGGATCACCCCGGCGCGGAGACCCTATTCTTGGACCTTTTCCTGATTCTCTTGCTTCTGGGATTGTCCGCCGCGTTTTCCGGTTCGGAAACGGCGTTTTTTTCGCTGGGACCGGCGGACCTGGCCCGGATGGAAAAGGAAGGCTCCCGTCTGGGCCGGCGGGTCCTGTCCCTGCTGCGCCGCACCCATGATTTGCTGTCGGCCCTGTTGATCGGCAATCTTCTGGTGAATATCGCCGCCGGCGTGGTGGCGACCAGCCTGTGCCTGAAGTGGTTCGGACCGCGGGGGATCCTGGTGGCGGTTCCGGCCACGACGCTGGCCTTGCTCCTGCTGGGTGAAATCACCCCCAAGATGCTGGCCCTGCGTTTCAGGCAAAGGGTCGCCATGGTGGCCCAGGGTCCGCTGGGTATCTGGCTGGCGGTGACCGGTCCGGCCCTGGTGGTCATCGGCGCCCTGGTGCGGCTCGTGCTCCACCTTCTGCCTTTCGAACGGACGGGAGCCACCAGGCTGACCACTGCGGAGCTGCGATCGGCCTGCGACCTGGCGGTCGAGGACGGCACCCTGACCGAAACCGAAGGTCGTTCCCTGGCCCGGCTGCTGCAGTTGGAGGACCTGGAGGTTTTCCACATCATGACGCCGCGGACGTCCGTGGTGGCCTTGCGCCGGGACATGTCCCTGCGGCAGATCCTGGGCACCGCCCGGCGCGCGGGCCTGAACCGCTATCCGGTGCTGGATACCGAGGGCGGACATCCGGTGGGCCTTTTTCATCTGAAGGATCTTTTGGCCTCGTCACCCGTTCCGGACCGGCCCCTGCTCGAAAATCTGCGCGAGATCCTGTTCGTTCCCGAAAGCAAGGACGTGGCCGCCCTGCTGACCGACATGCGGGACGGCCACACCCACCTGGCCGCGGTGGTGGACGAGCACGGCGATTTCACCGGCATCGTGACCTTGGCCGACTGCCTCCAGGCTCTCATGGGTTCGGTTGCCGACACCCAGGACAGGGCCCAGGAGATGATTCCCCTCGGCGGCGGCCGCTGGGTCATCAGCGGCCGGACCGATTTGCGTGAGTTGGAGGAAAATTGCGGCCTCAGTCTGCCGGCCAGCCGGGATTACGTGACGGTGGCGGGTTTTTTGATGACCCGCCTGGGCCGGGTCCTGCAGACGGGGGACCGCGTGACCCTGCCGGCGGCCCGGCTTTCGGTGCTGGAAATGAGCGGCCACCGGGTGGACCGCATCCAGGTGACCCTGCTGGACGATGAACGCGTCGCCGCGAAAATGCGGGGTGGGCCATGAACCTGAACTTCGTCGGGATGACGGTCATGGGACCTTTCTGGGTGATCGGCCTGGGAGCGTTCAGCCTGGTTATGACCGCCTTTTTTTCCGGGTGTGAAACCGGCTACATGAGTGTCAGCCGCGTGCGGCTGCGCAAGCGCCCCGCTTCCGACAGCGCGTCAGTGAAAAGGCTGCAGTCGCAGTTGCGCCGGATCGAAGACCCCATCCTGACCTGCCTGATCGGGACCAATCTTTTCAATGTCTTTTTCACCGCCCTGGTCACCGCCGAGTTCTCCACCCGGTTCGGGGCCCAGGGGGAGTGGCTCGCCCTGGGCGTGGTTTCGGTCCTGGTGATCCTGTTCGGGGAAATCCTGCCCAAGGTCGTGTACCGGGAATATCCGGAGATGATGACCCTGGCCTCGGCGCCGGCCATTTCAGGGGCCATGGGTCTGCTGCTGCCCGTCCGTTGGCTGCTCCGGGGGTATACGTCCCTGTGGAACCGCCTGCTCCCGGATCATGATTCCGGCAGCGGGTATCTGAACCGGCGGAGTCTGGCCGCCCTGCTGTTGACCAACACCGTGCCCAACGAAAACGACCAGCGTTTCGCCGAGACCTTGGATCGTTTTCTGGAACTGGAAGGACACCTGCTTTCGAACAGCATGCGGCCCCTGGACAGCCTGGTAACCGTCGGACCGGAGGTCACGGTAGCGGAGTGCCTGGCGGCGGCCGCCGGCTCGGGGTTCAGCCGGTTGCCGGTCACGCGGGAGGATGGTCGCGACCTGCAGGGGTATGTCCTGGTGCGCGACCTGATGTTCCTGCCCCTTGCCGATCATGAAAATGTCCTGCCGCGAAAATTCATCCGTCCGTTTTTGCTGGTGGACGAACGCATGTCCCCGTATGAACTTTTCGAGGAACTGCGCAGCCAGGGCCGGCAACTCGCAGTGGTCGTGGACGGGATCGGGAACCCTTTGGGGATGATCACGCTTGAAGATCTGATTGAAACCGTCATCGGCTCGATCCAGGACGAGTTCGATCCGCCCGCGGGCCCGGATGATCCGGCAGCCCCGCAATCATGAAGCCACGAAAGGAATGACCATGGGTAGCAACGGCATGAGCAAGCACGATCACATCCTGGCGGGACTGGTTTTCAGTCTGCAGGCGGCAACCATGCAACAGCTGGGCAAGATCCAGAATCCCATGACGGGGGAAATCGAAAAGGACCTGGAGCAGGCCAAGGGCAGCATCGACATCCTGGAGATGCTCAAGGCCAAGTGCCGGACCGACACCCCCGAGGAATTGCTGCGCATGATCGACAGCGCCGTGATGGACCTGCAGTTGAACTACATGGATGAAATGAAAAAATCGACGGCCGCGGAAAACGGGGAGACCCAGGACCAGGACGAAACCGCCGATGAGGCGGATGGGGAAAAAACCGGGGACGAGGCGGACGGTTGAGATATTTCCCCCTGGCATTGCTGATCCTGTTTTGCGCCGCGCCGGTGACGGCCCAGCCCGCAGACCAGCCGTCCGGACCCGTCGATCCGGTAGGCGTCATCCCTTCCAATCATCAGGATTCCGCCCGTCTGACGTTCCTGTCCTCGGCGGTCATGCCCGCGGACGGACTGTGGAGCATGGGTGTGGGTGGGCGGACCTACAGCACGGTCTATCTGGTCAACGGGTTCCTGCACCGGGTCAGCCAGAAAGATGTCTTTCTCCAGACCGAAGTTGCCCTTTTGCCCTGGCTGAACGTGTGGGGCGAAGTGCCCTGGCGGATGTGGTCCGACGGCGCCGACTTCATCCCAACGACAGGTTCAGGATTGGGGGACGGCCGGTGGCAGATCAGCCTGGGGCGTCCGGTCATGGAAAGGCTGCTACATGTTGCGCTGACCGGCGGCGGCAACATCCCGGTGGGCGACAAGGGCAACGGCCTGACCGAAGGAGTGTTCTCCCCACGTGCCGGGGCGGCCCTGACCTTCCGGTTCTGGACGGACAACCAGGTTCCTGAAATGCGGGTGCACCTGAACGCCTGGTACCGCTGGAACAAGGCCGAACAGGACGGGTACGGCATGGGCTCGGGGGGCTTCCAGCCCTGGCCTCCCCGCTACCAGTCGGCCGCGGTGGCCGGGGGGACCGACCGGAACGACGCCCTGACCCTGGGCGGCGCCGTGGAGTTCCGCAAGGGCACGACCAGTCTCTGGCTGGAATACAGCCAGGAAAGATTCCAGGACAACGGCACGGTCGCACATGGCGAACAGTTGCGGCTGCTCGGGGCGGGGTTGCGCTGGGGCGTGGTCGAGGGCTGGGCCCTGCACGGCAACTACCTGTTGTCCCTGGCCAACGACGACGAGGCGACCGACTGGTTCCCCGCCTACCCCGATTGGCTGATGAGCGTGGCCGCCTCGTGGCAGTTTTCCATCGGCGGCGGTGATGGTGACGGGGACGGTATCGTCGATCGCAGGGACGAATGCCCCGACGTGCCGGAGGATGCGGACGGTTGGCGCGACGCGGACGGTTGTCCGGAGTACGACAATGACATGGATGGAATTCACGACCCTCGGGACGGCGCCCCGGACGAGCCCGAGGATTTCGACGGCTTCCAGGATGAGGACGGCATTCCCGATCGCGACAACGACGGCGACGGCATCCTCGACCGCAAGGATCTGTGCCCCGACCAGCCCGAAGATTTCGACGGCCACAACGACGACGACGGCTGCCCCGACGACTTCAAGGACGCCGACAGCGATGGTGTCGAAGACGACCGCGACAACTGTCCCGACGATCCCGAGGACATCGACGGTTTCGAGGATGAAGATGGTTGCCCCGATTTGGACAACGACCTGGACGGCATTCCCGATGCTGAAGACGGTTGTCCCGATGATGCTGAGGATTACGATGGAGATGCGGATAAGGATGGGTGCCCGGATTAACGTGGCAGTTGCCTTGTCGGATCCTGCCCCTCGTCTGTCGGGAAAATTGGGATACTCCGCAGGGCGCGTTCCATACTCCCCATCGGTAGAGGCTTTCCAGCCCGAGGACCTTCCCAATTTTTCCGACAGACGAGGGGCAGGATCCGACAAAGCACCCGCCAAGTCGATCAGGACAGCTTCTTTTTCGCTTCCTGCCAGGAAGCCTCCAGGGCTTCGATACCCGCATCCTTCATTTCGATATTTCTCGCGTTGAAGTCCTCTTCTACCAAATGGAAACGGGCTCGGAAGCGTTTGTTGGCCTGGCGGAGGGCCATGTCTGGTTGGACCTTGTGCCAGCGGGCCAGATTGACGATCGAGAAGAGTAAATCGCCCAGTTCGTGCTGGATGGCGTCCGCATCACCGCTGGAAATGGCTTCTTCGAATTCGCCTAGTTCCTCGTCCAGTTTTGCGCGAACTCCCTTGATGTCGGGCCAATCGAAACCGTGGTCGGCGGCGGCGTCCTGGTAGACGTAGGCCTGGTGCAAAGGGGCGGTGGCGGCGGGCATGTCCTTCAGGACGGACTCGCCGTCTGGGTCGATGCCCTTGGCACGTTTTTCCTCGCGCTTGATGGCGTTCCAGCGCTCCTGGCTTTCTTCGGTGTCGCGCGCCTCGGAGTCGCCGAAGACGTGGGGGTGGCGGCGGATGAGTTTTTCGTTTCCCTGCCGCGCTATTTCATGCATGTCGACCGGTTCGGTCTCATTCAGGATTTCCGTGCAGAAACAGGTCATGAACAACAGGTCCGCCAGTTCCTCCTTCGCTCCCGGCATGTCGTCGGCCAGGGTGGCCTCGACCAGTTCGGCGGCCTCGTCCATCAGATAGCGGGCGGCGTTGTGGAGGGTCTGTTTTTGGTCCCAGGGACACCCGCCGGGCGCGCGCAGGGTGTGGATGGTGGCCAGAAGCTCTTCGAAGTGGCGGGGCATGGAAATCCTTTCCGCATGATCCGGAAACGTGAACTTGAATCAGTCCAAATTAATTCACATTGTCGGTACGGCAAACCTCTGTTATTCTCTTCGACTGCCAAATCCTTCAAGGGAATGTGTTTTGGGACCCGTTTCATTCGCCGGATGGAGCCTTGAAAATTGACCGAGTGGATCCGCATCAAAGGCGCGCGCCAGCACAACCTGCGCAACGTCGACGTTGATTTTCCCCGCGGGGTGATGACCTCGGTTTCGGGCGTGTCCGGTTCCGGGAAATCCTCCCTGGTGTTCGACACCCTGTACGCCGAGGGCCAGCGTTGCTACGTGGAATCCCTGTCCACCTACGCCCGCCAGTTCCTGGCCCGGCTGCCCAAGCCCGATGTGGACTGGATCGACGGGATCAGCCCCGCCATCGCCATCGAACAGCGCAACGCCGTCACCAGCGGCCGCAGCACCGTGGGCACCGTCACGGAGATCAACGACTATCTGCGGGTCCTGTGGGCCCGGGCCGGCAAGGTGATTTGCCCCGACTGTGAAATCACGGTGGATCGCCAGACTCCCGAATCGGTCTGGCGGGCCATTCGGAAGACCCATTCCGCGGGAACCCTGTTGCTGGTCTGCTATCCGCTGCCCTTTTCCGAAGCGGGCCCCGCGGTCGGCTGGTGGGAGTCGTTGCTGGCCCAGGGTTTCCAACGGGCCGTCCTGGACGGGGTCACCGTGAAACTGGACGACCCGGCCGTGGAAAAACTGTCCCCGCCGGACGCCGGTTCGACCGTGGACGTGGTTGTGGACCGCCTCAAGCTGGGCCCCAAAATCCGTTCGCGTTTCATCGAGGCGATCGAACTGGCTTTCGGGCAGTCCGGCGGGCTGGCCGCCGTGCGGGTCCGGGACAGCGAGGCGCGGGACGAATTCTCCAGCGACCTGCGCTGCAACGGCTGCAACCGCGTCTTTCCCGAGCCGACGCCGCGCCTGTTCTCCTTCAACTCTCCCGAGGGCGCCTGCCCGGCCTGCAACGGTTTCGGGAACCGACTGGAATTCGACGAGGAAAAAATCATTCCCGACTCGAGCCTTACCCTGCGTGACGGCGCGGTCAAACCCTGGAGCACCGAAAGCTTTTCCCGCGAGTTCACCGGCCTGCTGCGCTTTTGCGCCCGGAAGAAGATCCCCTCCGACAAACCCTTCCACAAGCTGACCCGCAAGCAGCAACTGCTGGTCCTGGAGGGCGGCGACAAGACCTATCCCGGAACCATTCCCTTCCTGGAGAAGATGCGGCGGGAAATGAAGAAGGGGCACCACCGGTTTTTCACCCGGCGCTACATGGGGGACACGCTGTGTCGGGCCTGCGGCGGCAGCCGGCTGCGCCCCGAGGCCCTGGCGGTCAAGGTGAAGGGGATGGATCTGGGCCTGGTGGGCGGCCTCTCGGTGGAGGAATCATTGACCAGGCTGGAGAAAGTCCGCCTGTCCAAGAGTGCGCTGGCGGTGGCGGGCGAGGTTCGGGACGAGGTTCTCCACCGCCTGCGGTTTTTGAACCGGGTGGGGCTGGGTTATCTGACCCTGGACCGTCTGACCCGGACCCTGTCCGGGGGCGAGGCCCAGCGGATCCATCTGGCCAATGCGCTGGGGGCCCGGCTGGTCGATACCCTGTACGTCCTGGACGAACCGACCTGCGGGTTGCACGCCGGCGATGTGGACCGCCTGATCGAAACCCTCGACGACCTGGTGGCGGGCGGCAACACCGTGGTGGTGGTCGAACACGACCTGGCCGTCCTGAAGGCCGCCGAACACTTCGTGGAACTGGGGCCGGGGGCCGGCACCAATGGAGGGGCGGTGGTTTTCCAGGGACCCCTGAAGGGTCTGCTGGACGGGGCCGATACCCTGACCGCCCGGCACCTGCGGGGCGAGATTCCCCAGCGGGAAGCGGGGCAACGGCGGGGCAAGGCCGAACGCTGGCTGACGGTCAAGGGGGCCCGGCTGCACAATCTGCGGGAAATCGACGTCAAGATTCCCCTGCGACGGTTCGTGGCCCTGACGGGAATATCCGGCTCGGGCAAAAGCAGTCTCATGAACGGCGTCCTGTACGACGGACTGACCGCCCGCGTCGCGGGGGGATCGGGCCGGTCCTACCCTTTCACCTCCCTCCACGGAAGCCATGGCGTGGGCAAGGTTGTCCGGGTGGACCAGTCGCCCATCGGCAAGACCAGCCGGTCCAATCCCGCCACCTATCTCCAGGTCCTGGCGCCCATCCGTGACCTTTTCGCGGGGGTCAAGGAATCCCTGGCCCGGGGGTACGCACCCGGACGCTTCAGTTTCAACACGGCCGGTGGGCGCTGCTCGAATTGCCAGGGCATGGGCTACCACCGGGTGGAAATGCAGTTCATGGCGGACATCACCGTGCCCTGCGAGGATTGCCGCGGAAGCCGCTTCAACGCCAGCACCCTGGAAATCCGCTACAAGGGGTTGAACATCGCTCAGGCCCTGGAAATGACCGTGGACGACGCCCTGAAGTTTTTCGGGGACGTGGCCGCCGTCAGCCAGCGGCTGTGGCTGCTGAAAAAAGTCGGTTTGGGGTACCTGACCCTGGGGCAGCCCGCGCCGACCCTTTCGGGAGGGGAAAGCCAGCGTTTGAAGGTGGCCCGCGAACTGGCCCTGCCCTCCGGCAAACACAACCTGTACCTACTGGACGAGCCGACCACCGGCCTCCACGCCGAAGACGTCCGGGCCCTGGTTAAGGTCCTGCACGAACTGGTGGACCGCGACCATTCGGTCCTGGTGATCGAACACAATCTGGATCTCATCTGCCAGGCCGACTGGGTGGTGGACCTGGGACCGGGGGGCGGGCGCCACGGAGGCTCGGTGGTGGCCCAGGGCTTCCCCGAAGAGGTCGCCAAGGTCGCTTCTTCGCTCACCGGGACCTTCCTGGCCCGGAAGCTGGCCGGCGAGGTCTGATTCCCCTGCTGACATCTCTGGCATATCCCTTGCAAATCCCTGCGGGACCGGGCCCCAAGTCCTGGTCCTGGATCAACACGAAACGCAATAAGTTTTTTAAAAACAAAAGGTTATAGATTCCATCCCGGAATCGGGGAAATCCCGAGGGGGAAATTTTGCCAGCGGTTGTCAAAATCAATGACCAAAAGGTATCCGGTCGCCCGAAATCCGGCCTGCCGGAATCGGTCCGCTCCCTGACCCATGATCTCCGCACGCCTTTGACCTCGGTGAAATCCAGCCTGGATCTCGTTTTGAAGGGTGAAGCGGGTGGAGTCACTCCTGAACAGCGCCATTTCCTGGGTCTTGCCCTGCGGAATATCGACCGCCTGGACCGGATGATCGAGGGCGTGCTGACGGCCGCCAGGCCCGGTGACCAATCTCAGGGGATCAGGCGCCGGGAAGTGGATCTGGGGCCCATCCTGAAGGATACGGCCAGCCTGCACCGGGTGACGGCCACCGCCCGCGGTCTGGAAATCGATGACTCGGGCCTGCCGGACAGCTTCAGGGCGCAGGTGGATTCCGATCTGGTGGTCCGCATGCTCGACAACGTTTTGGGCAACGCCCTGAAATACACCCGGCCCGGCGGGCTGGTGCGGGTCTGGCTGGAAACGGGATGTGCGCGCCCCAGGAGCCTCGCCGGCAGGTTGGCCAGGCACTGCGGGCTGCCCCTGGCCACCTTCAACCTCATCGTCGAGGACAACGGTCCGGGACTCAGTTCCTCGGTCCAAAGCCGCATCTTCGAGCCCTTCAACAGCGGCTCCGGCCACGATCCGGCGAAAGCCGCGGGAACGGGCCTCGGCCTTTCCATCACCCGGAGGTTGGCGGAGGCCCACGGCGGAACGGTCCGTCTGATCAGTCTTCCGGGTCGTGGAACCACCGTCTGGATCAAACTGCCCCGGGATGTCGCTTCAGGCCACCTGCAACAAACCGTGGGGCAACTGGAAGCGGCTCTGGCCGGCGGTTCCCCCAATGATGTCCAGCCCCTCCTGGGCGTCCTGGATCTGCGCCAGGGCCCGTCCGAAGGCTGTGGCGCCGGTTCGTCGGCGGATGAATTTTTTGCCGGTGAACGGGCCGTTGGCTCCCGGTGCTGGGAGTTGGCCCCCGGCCTGTGGGTGGCCACGGTCATGGATCCGGTCAACTGGAGCCGTCGCTGGACCCTTTTCGCCGCCCGCAAGGGCATGGGCCTGGAGACCGTCCGGTGGGAATACCTGGCCTTCGACAATCAGGAAGAACGGGCCATTCCCCGCCGTTTCGGGGAACAACGGGAAACAATGGTCAACCCGGAAGATTGCGGGCCGATGATAGGTGGAGAACTTGCCCATCGGCATACTGTCGATAAACCGGAGGATGGATGATGGACCGCGCCTTACGGATTCTCATCGTGGATGACGAACCCGATATCCTGGAAACGCTCGAATACAGCCTGGCCAACAAGGGTTACGAGGTCGCCACCGCCCTGGACGGCCTCGAAGGGCTGGACAAGGCCAAACGCTTTCCCCCGGACTTCATGATCCTGGATGTCATGCTTCCCGGCTGCAACGGTTACGAAGTCAGCCGCATGCTCAAGGAATGGATGGAAAACGATCCGGAGGCCAAAGCTTTCCCGATCATGCTGTTGACCGCCCGCAAGGTGGATTCCCACGACCGGGAAAAATTCATCGCCACCTGGTCCCGGGCCGATGCCTGTCTCTACAAACCCTTTGAACTGGACGATGTCGTCAATACGATTTCCGAATTGGCCTCCAATACCGCCAGTTGACCTGTCGCCGGGCCCGTCATACCGACCGCCCGGCGTCTGTCTGCCCGGCAGGGTCTAAAAATCCCACCGGCGGCTTGACAATCGATTCCCTGCGGTGTTTTATTCCCTTCCCGCTGCAAGCGGATACGGTTTGGTGCCTGGGTAGCTCAGTTGGTAGAGCACATGACTGAAAATCATGGTGTCGGTGGTTCGATTCCGCCCCCAGGCACCACTGTTGAACGAATTCCTGAACGGATTCTCTCGGAGCTGGTGTAGCTCAGCTGGTAGAGCAGCTCACTCGTAATGAGCAGGTCTGCGGTTCGAGTCCGCACACCAGCTCCATTCAATATTCAGGCTGATTGGTTGGGGATACCTGCGGTGGCGCGGGTTTTTTTGTGCTTTATTGTGGGCCCGCCGGGAGCTAGGATGGCGGCAGGGGTTGCCAACCGGAATGGCCGGTTCACCGTCGGAAAGGATTCCTCCATGCCCTTGCGAGTCAGTATTTCCGGGATCCGCGGAGTGATAGGGGACGGCCTGGACGCCGTCACGGTCGCCCGCTGGACTTCCGCCCTCGGCGCCTGGCTGCCGCCCGGTCCGGTGGTGGTCGGACGGGACACGCGGATCAGCGGTCCCATGGTGCTGGATGCCGTATCGGCCGCCCTGGTTTCCACCGGCCACGACGTCTGGGACATCGGTCTGGCCACGACGCCCACGACCGAAATCGCCGTCCAGGAATCCGCTGCCGTCGGCGGGGTCATCATCACCGCCAGCCACAATCCCCAGCAGTGGAACGCCTTGAAATTCCTGTCCGGGGACGGTCTGTTCCTGACCGCGGCCGAGAATCGCGAGGTGCGGCAGCGGTACGAGGATGGATCGGGTCACGTGGCCTTCGACCAGCTGGGAACCGTCAGTCGGCGTTCCGGGGCGGATCAACAGCACATAGACGCCATCTGCGGTGTGCCCTGGCTTGATGTGGACCGGATCCGCGGGCGCAACCTGCACGCGGTGGTGGACGCGGTCGAGGGCGCCGGCGGAAACATCGTGCCCGCGCTGCTGGAGACCCTGGGCGTCCGCTGCACCCCGCTGTTCTGCGAAATGTCCGGCCGGTTTCCCCACGATCCCGAACCCACACCGTCCCACCTGGGGGATCTGTGTGCCGAGGTACGATCCCAGGAGGCGGATCTCGGGTTCGCCGTCGATCCGGATGTCGACCGCCTGGCCCTGGTCGACGGCAACGGCCGGGCCCTGAGCGAGGAAATGACCCTGGCGATCGCCGCCGATTTCCTGCTGGGCAAGACGCCCGGCCCCATGGCCGTCAACCTGTCCACGACCGGCCTTATCGAAAAGGTCGCCGCCGGCCACGGCCAAACCGTGCACCGGACCCCGGTGGGCGAGGCCAACGTGGTCGAGGCCATTCTCGCCCACGACTGCATTCTCGGGGGGGAAGGGAACGGGGGAGTCATCTACCCGACCATCCACGCCGGCCGCGACGCCCTGGTGGGTATCGCCATGGTGCTGCAGGCGGTGGCCGAAAGCGGCCGCACCCTGGCCGATATGGCCGATGCCCTGCCGCCTGTTTTCATGGTCAAGACCAAGGTCGCCAGTGACGAATTGCCCGCCGGCGACGACCTCGCCAAGCTGCTGTCCGGTCTGGGTGAAGGGAGCATCGACGACCGTGACGGCCTGAAATGGACCGGCGCGGATGCCTGGGTGCACGTGCGCCCCTCGAACACCGAGCCGGTGGTGCGGATCATCGCGGAAGCTAAAGACGAGGCCGCCGCCGTCGAACTCATCAACAGGGTCAAGGAGGGTTCCTGACCCGGGTCAATATCCGACGGTGACTTTTTCCCCGTTCGGGTTTATCATGGGTCGGAAATTTTGATTAATAGCGCGATACCATAAAGGCGCCTGGATTACACTTGAATTACGGAGGATTTGCCGATGTGCGGAATAGTTGGAGTGGTGGGCAGCCCGGACGCCGCGTCGATCCTGCTTGAAGGTCTCAAAAGACTGGAATACAGGGGATACGACAGCGCGGGCCTCGTCATCATGACTCCCGACCGTCAGCATGTGGTCAAGGAGAAGGGCAAGATAGTCAACCTCGAGGGCGCCCTCAAATGGGATGAACTCAAGGGATCCTGCGGGATCGCCCACACCCGTTGGGCGACGCACGGGGCGCCCAACCAGGTCAACGCCCATCCCCATGTCTCGGGCAAGGTGGCCCTGGTCCACAACGGCATCATCGAAAACCACGGCGCCCTGAAGGTGCAGCTGACCAGCAAGGGCCACGAATTCGAATCCCAGACCGATACCGAGGTCCTGGTCCACCTGATCGAGGATTTCTACGACGGCGACCTGGTCAAGGCCGTGCAACTGGCCCTGGGTGTCGTCGAAGGCGCCTACGGCATCGCGGTGACCCACCTGGACGAACCGGACCTGATCATCGGCGCGCGCAAGGGCAGCCCTCTGGTCGTGGGCGTCGGCGAGGGCGTGAACTACCTGGCCAGCGACGTGGCCGCGGTCATGGGCCACACCCGCCAGGTCATCTACCTGGACGACGGCGAGATGGTGACCCTGCGTCCCGAGGGCGTGGTGACGACGACCATCGACAACGAGGAGATCACCAAGGAGATCCAGGAGATCACCTGGGACCTGGGCCAGATCCAGAAGGGCGGCTACGAGCACTTCATGCTCAAGGAGATCTTCGAGCAGCCGCAGACCATTCGCGATTCCTTCCGCGGCCGGATCCTGCCTGAAGGCGGCGACGTGAAGCTGGGGGGCATCGAACTGACCGACTGGGAGCTGCGCAACATCCGCCGGATCATCATCCTGGCCTGCGGGACCTCGTGGCACGCGGGTCTGGTGGGCGAGTATCTGCTGGAGGAATACGCGCACATTCCGGTGGAAGTCGAGTACGCCTCGGAGTTCCGCTACCGTTCGCCGATCATCGAGCCGGGCACCCTGTGCCTGGTGATCAGCCAGAGCGGCGAGACCATCGATACGCTGGAAGCCATGCGCGAGGCCAAGCGCAAGGGCGCCAAAGTGCTGGGCATCACCAACGTGGTGGGCTCGACCATCGCGCGCGAGAGCGAGTGCGGGGTCTACATTCACGCCGGGCCCGAGATCGGGGTCGCTTCGACCAAGGCCTTCACCAGCCAGGTGACGATCCTGGCGCTGATGGCCATCCTGTTCGGCCGGCGCACCCACCTGAGCGCCGACCGCGGCAAGCAGATGCTGGACGAGCTGGTCAGGCTGCCCGACCTGGTGCAGAAGGTGCTGGACCAGTCCGACGCCATCAAGGAAATCGCCGAGGTTTACGCGGGCCACAAGAACTGCCTGTACCTGGGGCGCGGGGTGAACTTCCCGATCGCCCTGGAGGGCGCGCTGAAGCTGAAGGAGATCAGCTACATCCACGCCGAGGGTTATCCCGCCGCGGAGATGAAGCACGGTCCCATCGCGTTGATCGATCCGGAAATGCCGGTGGTCGTGATCGCGACCAAGGACGGCAGCTACGACAAGATCGTCGGCAACGTGCAGGAGGTGCGGGCGCGTGACGGGAAGATCATTTCCATCGTCACCGAGGGTGACACGGAGATCGCCGACCTGAGCGATCACGTGATCACCATTCCCGAGACGATGAACTTTTGGACGCCTTTGCTGTCGGTGATTCCGCTTCAGCTGCTGGCGTACCATATCGCCGTTATCAGGGGCGAGGACGTGGACCAGCCGCGCAACCTCGCAAAGGCGGTCACGGTCGAATAGGCCGGGTTACCCCCCGTTCGGGGATGGAGGGCGGCGGCTTCTTGTCGCCGCCCTCCTCGCGTTACGGGACCTTCCACGAACCCACTTCCCGGGGCATCCCACGACGCCCGTGGTGGGAAATGACCCGGACTACCATGCGATATGTTTACAGGAGTTATTTTGTCTGATATGATGAGGTCCAACAGATATGATGAGGTCCATACAGAATGTAGGTGCCAATATGATGAATTTTCTAAAAACCGTCCCGATTGCCATCCTCGCTGGATCCATTGCTCTGCTGTTCCTTGTGCCTGTCTCATCCCTTGCGGGCGGAACGGTGGAGGTATGGGGCTATCAGGTGATTCTCCCTCTCGACGAGATGACCGATATCGTGAAGATCGCCAACGGGGTGGGCTACGATCTGGCCCTGAGGTCCGACGGGACCCTGGTGGCCTGGGGGAACAACGATTCCGGCCAGTGTGACGTTCCGGTGGCCGCCGAACCCTTTGTCGACATCGCCGCGGGAAACGGTCACGGCCTGGCCCTCACCGAATCCGGAATCGTCTACGAATGGGGCGCCCCCTGGGGAACCCCGCTCGACGACCCCACCGGCTTCACTGCCATCGCGACCTTAGGCGACCACAGCCTGGGCCTGAAGGAGGACGGCTCCATCGTCGCCTGGGGTTTCGCCTGGTTCGGTGCTGAGATTGTCCCCGAACCCAACGAGGACTGGGTGGCCATCGCAGCTTCGTTCGATCAGAGCTTCGGTGTGAAGTCCGATGGCTCCGTCTTCCTGTGGGGAAACGTGACCATGGAATGGCCCACACCCATCACGGACGTCAAGTCCATCAAACTCAATTTCACCAATGCCCTTGTTCTGCGGAATGACGGCAGCATCGTTCCCGTCGGATCCTTTCCGTATGAAGAGGACCTTATTCCGGAGCCGAACATCGGCTTCCGGGACGTGGACCTTGGTCTGGCTCACGCCCGGGGCATCCGGGCTGACGGAACCATGATCAGTTGGGGCAGCGGGACCTTCTGGGCGACCGACCCGCCGGCTCCCAACAGTGGGTTTTTAAGTGTTGCGGCCATCGACACCCATTACGTCGCTCTTCGGGAAGACGGAACGGTTTCCGTCTGGGGCAGGAACAGCGATGGGCAGAGTGGCCCCCAACCGCCGGTCCCCGATCCGGTGGAGGTTTCCTGCAACGATTTCCACGGAGTGGTCCTTGATCGCAGCGGCACGATCTCTACCTGGGGCGAATTGCCCCCGGCCCCCGAGCCCAATGAGGATTTCATCAAGATCGCCACCTCCCATAACGGGGCGGCCGGTTTGAAAAGCACCGGGGAGATCGTCATCTGGAAGCGTCCCTTCGGCTATTCGGTTACTCCCCTCAATAGCGGGGATTACGTGGATGTCGCCGCGGGTTACGAACATTACCTCGGCCTGCGCTCCAACGGCTCGATCGACGTCACCGGCTATGACAGGCGACCCGTGCCCGAACCCAATACGGGTTTCACCGCCATCGCGGCGGGAAATGACGTCAGCATGGGGTTGAAGGAGGATGGGTCCATCGTGGTCTGGGGGGGGGGCAATCCTGTGGCCTCCGTGAACCCGCCCGAGCCCAACCCGGGCTACGTGGACATGGCGGCTGGGTGGGGATGGGCCGTAGTCCTCAAGGATGACGGGACCATCGTGGCCTGGGGAGGCTGGACGACCCCCACCGAGGGAAACCACGACTTGGTGTCCATCGACGCCAGCACTTTCTTCTTGGTGGGCCTTCATTCCGACGGGTCGGTCGAGATATGGGATATCTATGGTACTGCACCTCCTTCCTTTCTGGACGTGCCCCAGCCCAACGCGGGCTTCATCAGGGTGGAAATCGGCCAGGGCGGGATCGCCGCCATCAGGGACCCGGCGGCCAGTCCGGTCGATCAGGACCTTCCCGGCCCCGTCCACACGGCCCTGGATCTGGCCGTCAGTCCGAACCCCTTCAACCCCCGGTTGGCGGTGATGGTCACCAGCGCCGTTTCCGCCGGGGTCACCCTCGAGGTCCTGGATGTCCGGGGACGCAGGGTCAAGGTCATCTGGCGGGGTGAACTCCCGGCCGGAGGAAGCCATTCCGCAGTTTGGGACGGGCGCGACGGAGCCGGTCGGTCCATGCCCTCGGGAACCTATTTCGTGCAGGCGAGAAATTTCGGAACGCGCGGGGCGGTGCAGAAGATATCCCTGATCCGGTGAGGGGTGATCCCACGTGACCACTTTGGGTTGGCGCGCCTGGCGTCCTACCCGTGCTGGATTCCCGTGGCCGCCGGTCGCTTCGACCTGGTGGCGGCCCTCGGCGGCGACGGGACGGTGCACGAGGTGGCCCTCGGGCTGGCGGGGACATCCTGTCCCATGGCCGTGATCGCGACCAAGGACGGCAGCTACGACAAGATCGTCGGCAACGTGCAGGAAGTGCGGACGCGCGATGGCAAGATCATCTCGGTCGTCACCGAGGGCGACACCGAGATCGCCGACCTGAGCGATCACGTGATCACTATTCCCGAGACGATGAACTTCTGGACGCCGCTGCTTTCCGTGATTCCGCTGCAGCTGTTGGCGTATCATATCGCGGTTATCCGCGGGGAAGACGTGGACCAGCCGCGCAATCTGGCCAAGGCGGTCACGGTGGAATGATCGTCGTTTGATTCGAACTGCGGGACAAGAGGCCGTGACATCGTGTCACGGCCTCTTTCGGGTTACGGCGCCCTCCGCCATCCATGGCTCCGGGGACCTCCACACGCCCGCAGTTCGAACCAAACGACGATCACTCCGCTGCGGCACCCCTGGTCAAAATCGGTTGGTAACGATCGTCCCCCTGATATATGCTACGTACGCACTTAAATGGACTTGGGACAATCCTTACGAAAATGGGAGAAGGCATGACACGGAAGATCATCAAGACAAAGAACGCGCCCGCGGCCATCGGGCCCTACAGCCAGGCCAACGCCGCCGGCGGATTTTTGTTCACGGCCGGGCAGATCCCGCTGGATCCGGCCACCATGGAAATCGTGGGTGAGACGGCGGCCGAGCAGGCCCGGCTGGCCCTGACCAACGCGAAGAATGTTGTGGAGGCCGGGGGACTGACCCTGGACAACGTGCTCAAGGTCACCGTCTTCATCCGGGACATGGGAGAGTTCGCCGCGATCAACGAGGTCTACCAGACGTTTTTCACGGGGGAACCTCCCGCGCGCTCGGTGGTTGAAGTGTCCGGGCTGCCCAAAGATGTGCTGGTTGAAGTGGAAATGATTGCTTATGGTTGATTCATGGCGGTCGCGCCGCTCTTGTGTGAGGCGGCTGCCCTGAATATCGAGACAGGCGGGAATGAGTGTGGTCTGGTGACTGCCGGGGACTTCAAATCCTTCTGTCGGGCGCGTTTACCGTCCGAGGTGGGTTCGATTCCCACACATTCCCGCCACTTTTTTTGTTTCCCGTTTCCTGAACCCGGAGTTTGACGTGAGCCGCCTGCTCGTGATCGCCAACCCGTATTCGGGCAACGCCCGCAAGCGGACCGATCCCGGTGCGGTGGCCGGTCGTCTGCGGGAGATGGGGCACGAGGTCGAGACCCATCTGACCACGGGTCCCGGTGACGCCACGGTCCAGGCGGGACGGGCCGCGGGTAATTTCGACCTGGTGGTGGCCCTCGGCGGCGACGGCACCGTTCACGAAACGGCCACCGGACTGGCGGGCACCGGCTGCACGATGGCGGTGCTGCCGTCGGGCAGCGGCAACGATTTCGCCACCGGGATCGGCTGTGCGACGGTGGAAGCGGGGCTGGCGGCCATCGGTTCGGGTCATGATCTGGCTGTTGATGTCTGCGCCCTGGACGGAGAAAAGTTTGTCAACACCCTGGGGCTTTTTGCCAGCGGCCTGGTGTCCGGCGGGGCGTCCCATTTGTGGCGCTGGCTGGGCGGCGCCAGGTACACGCTGGCCGCCGTGGCGACTCTTTTGAAATACCGGGGACAGGATGTGGCCTGGGAAGTCGGCGGGGTCGAGGGCGGTGCGGAAGAGTTTTTCGGGCGGTTCTTTTTCGCCGAGATCTGCAACGGACCCTTGACCGGTGGCGGCTTTCGTTTCGCACCCGACGCACGTTTCGACGACGGGCTGCTGGACGCTTGTCTGATCCGCCCGGTGGGCCCGGTGGCCGGTCTGAAACTGCTGCCGGCCGCCTCAAGGGGAGATCGCGTCGAGCACGAGGCCATCAGCGTGGTCCGCTGCCGGAGCCTGGCTTTCACCAGTGACGAGCCGGTGGCGGTCCATCTGGACGGCGAGCCCAAGGTTGTCGCCGCCGGCCGCCATGTGGTCGAAGTCCTGGATGAAAAACTGATCGTACGCATGGGGAAGGGACCGCGATGATTCTGCGCCCTACAGCAACAATCCGCTTCCTGCCCGCCCAATGCGGTTGGGTGGTCCCGGTTTTGTTCCTGTTGGCGACCGTCTGTGCCGCCGGAGCGCAGGAAGTGGAGCTTCCGGCAGTGGATCTTCCCGATACCACGGCTATCGAGGATCTGCAGTCCGAGATGCCCCAACCCTCCGCCGGCGCGCTGGATGTCGAAGAAGTCGATCTGTGGTCCACCGGCGTCAGCCCCACCGGCGCGGTGCTGGCCACACCGCTTTTCCCGGGTTGGGGCCAGCTCTATTCAGACAACTCCTGGAAAGCGGCTTTGGCCTACGGCGCCGAGATGTACTTCTGGACCAACATCCTGAGCCGGGACCGCCAGGCCGTGCGGGCCCGGGACCTGGCCAACACCTTTCCCGTGGATGATCCCAATTACACCCGCTACAACGCCATCGCCGAAGAGAGCTGGGAACAGATGCGCGACTTCGCCTGGTGGTCCGGCGGAGTCCTGTTGATCATCGCGCTGGATGCCTACGTGGGCGCCCATCTGTTCAATTTCGATCGTGACCCCGTGCCGGTCCCCAACCGCTGGGAGGACACCTTCGGTCCGGTGGGCGAAAGCGTGGGAATCAGCGATCCCGGACCGACGCTGGTGGTTTTCCAGTGGCGAAAGAAGTTCTGAGCCCTATCTTTGAGGGCTGTTCTCAGAATTGGCACGAATCCCTGTCCCATGACCGGAGCGGATACGAAGCAGCATGGCCTTCAATCGGGAAAAAACACGCAATTTCTGCATCATAGCCCATATCGACCACGGGAAGAGCACCCTGGCCGATCGCCTGCTCGAGCACACCGGAACGCTCGTCGGCAAGGCCATGCAGGAACAGGTCCTCGATTCCATGGACCTGGAGCGTGAGCGCGGGATCACCATCAAGAGCCATCCCATCCGCATGGACTACAAGGACGACGCCGGCGAGGCCTGGACCCTCAACCTGATCGACACCCCGGGCCACGTGGATTTCCATTACGAGGTCAGCCGCAGCCTGGCCGCCTGCGAGGGCGCACTGCTGGTGGTGGACGCCGTGCAGGGCGTGCAGGCCCAGACCATCAACAACATGTATCTGGCCCTCGAGCATGATCTGGCCATCCTGCCGGTCATCAACAAGATCGATCTGCCCGCCGCCCGCGTGGATTACGTCATGGAACAGTTCATCGACCTGCTGGGTTGCGATCCCGATGAAATCCTCCAGGTCAGCGCCAAGACCGGCGAGGGTATCGATACCCTGCTGGGCGCGATCGTCGAGCAGGTGCCCGCGCCGACCGGGGATCCCGACGCCAAACCGCAGGCCCTGATCTTCGATTCCATCTTTGATCCCTACGTGGGCGCGGTGGCCTATGTCCGCATGTTCGCCGGCACCATCGGCAAGGGCGAAAAGATCAGGCTGTTCGGCAACGACAAGCAGTTCGAAGTGGGGGACATCGGCTGGTTCCGGCTGGACAGGATTTCCCAGAAATCACTGACCGCCGGCGAGGTCGGCTACATCGCCACCGGGGCCAAGGATGTTCGTGACGTGCGGGTGGGGGACACGATTTCCCTGGCCGAGAATTCCTGCGACGAGGCGCTGCCCGGTTATACCGAAGCCAAACCGATGGTCTTTTCGGGCATGTACCCCACGGACAACGACCAGTACGACGAACTGTTCGACGCCCTGCAGAAACTCCAGATGAACGACGCTTCCCTGACCTGGGAAAAGGAGACTTCGGCCGCCCTGGGTTTCGGTTTCCGTTGCGGGTTTTTGGGCCTGCTGCACATGGAGATCATCCAGGAAAGGCTGGAACGCGAATACGGGTTGAACCTGATCGCGACTTTGCCCAACGTGGAATACGAGGTGCTGCTCAAGGACGGCACCGTCGAGCTGTGCGAAAACCCCGCCCTGCTGCCGGAAGCGAAGTTCATCGACGAGATCCGTGAACCCATCGTGCGCGCCTCGGTCATCACGCCCAAGGATTACGTCGGTCCCGTGATCCAGATCTCGCTGGAAAGGCGGGGCGTCCAGACCAAGATGGAATACCTGGACACCGAGCGGGTGAACATCGAATTCGATCTGCCCCTGAACGAGCTGGTGGTGGACTACTACGACAAGCTCAAGTCGGTCACCCGCGGATACGCTTCCCTGGACTACGAGTACCTCAAGCACCGCAAGGACGATCTCATCCGCCTCGATATCCTGATCAACGGGGACGAGGTCGATGCCCTGACCTGCATCGTGCACCGGGACAACGCCTACAGCTGGGGCTTGAAGCTCTGCCAGAAACTGAAGGAACTGATTCCCCGCCAGATGTTCGCCGTCGCCATCCAGGCCGCCGTGGGAACACGCGTTCTGGCGCGGACCTCGGTGAAGGCTTTCCGCAAGAACGTGACCGCCAAGTGCTACGGCGGCGATATTTCACGAAAGCGCAAGTTGCTCGAGAAGCAGAAAGAGGGCAAGAAGCGCATGAAACAGGTAGGTTCGGTGGAGATTCCCCAGGAAGCCTTCCTGGCGGTGCTCAAGGTCGAGCGCTGACCCGGACCCGATATCCTGCAACCGATCAGCCGGGAGTGGACATGGTCAAGAAATCGAAGAGACGCCCGCAGGACCAGGCCGTCGCCGCCCAGGGCACGGGTAAAGCCAAGGCGCCCCGGTCGCTGAAGAACACGGCCATCGAATACGCCAAGGCCATCGGCACCGCCCTTTTGATCGCCCTGGTTCTGCGCCAGTTCCTTTTCCAGGCCTTCCGCATCCCCACGGGGTCCATGCTGGATACGCTGCAGATCGGTGATTTCCTGTTCGTCAACAAGTTCCTGTACGGGGCGAAGACTCCCGAGCGGATCAGGATCGGCAAGGCCACCCTGATCGACGGCCTGCCCGTGTTGAAACTGCCGGCCATCCGCGAACCGCGTCAGGGCGACATCATTGTTTTCGAATACCCCAACGACCGGAACCTCGACTACATCAAGCGGTGCGTGGCCGTGGCCGGGGACACCGTTCTGGTGAAAGACGGAATCCTGACGGTCAACGGCGAGATCTACGAATCGAACTTCGCCGACATCACGGGCGATCATTCCTGCGTGCCTTCGTGGACCGATCCCGAAAACTGCCCCGCTCCACGGGCCCGGCACGACCAGGCGGCCTACGTCCGCAACAAGCGCAACCACGCCTGGCCCTGGGCCGGAATGCCGAAATCCTACGTCGTGCCCGAGGGTCATATCTTCATGATGGGGGACAACCGGTACAACAGCATGGACAGCCGGTACTGGGGCGCCCTGGACAAGAAGCTCATCAAGGGCAAGGCCATGTTCATCTATTGGTCCTGGAACGGGAACAAGCATCTGCCCCGTGTGAACAGGATCGGGGATTTGATCCGTTAGTTCGATCCTTTCAGGTACCACGCGTCCACGAACGACGCGTTCAGGAACAACGTGCAGCGGAGCCGCCATGGGACTCTACATTCACGTGCCATTCTGCGGATCGATCTGTTCCTATTGCCATTTTGCCAGGACCGCCGACCACGGTCCCCGCAGACGCGCTCGTTACGTGGACACGGTGCTCGAGGAATTCGAGCTGCGCCGGCGGAAGTGCCAAACCCTGTCCGCGGGCCGGCGCCTTCTTCACTCCTGCTATCTGGGCGGGGGCACCCCTTCGGAACTGGAGCCGATGCTCACGGCCCGCCTGCTCGAGGGCACGGTGGGCAAGCTGCCTCTCGCCGCGGATTTCGAATTGACCGCCGAGGCGAATCCGGAATCCCTGACCGAAGACCTGGCCGCCTCTTGGCGGGATCTGGGCATTGCGCGGGTCAGCCTGGGGGTTCAGAGTCTGGAC
The DNA here is from genome assembly GCA_039714075.1 of Candidatus Krumholzibacteriota bacterium. Classification (GTDB taxonomy): domain Bacteria; phylum Krumholzibacteriota; class Krumholzibacteriia; order LZORAL124-64-63; family LZORAL124-64-63; genus JAGLCY01. Next base: position 41,551 of record JBDLKA010000002.1, read on the forward strand.
GCCGGGGTGCTGGAACTTCTTGGCCGGGCCTGCGACCCGGCCACCGCCCGCGCGGGACTGGAAAGGGCCTGCCGGATCTTTCCCCGCGTCTCGGCCGATTGGATCATCGGTCCGGGACTGGACGCAGGGACTCTTCTGGCGGAATTGACCGAGGCCGCGGATCTGGGCGTGGAACATTTTTCCGTCTACATCCTGGAGCTTCATTCCGGCACCCGGTTGGCGACGCTGGCGGAACAAGGGGTCTGGAGTCCGGCGCCCGACCGGGAAACCGAACGGTTGTACCTGGCGGTGATCGAGCATCTGGCCGACCTGGGCCTGCCTCAGTACGAGGTGGCCAACTTCGCCCGGCCAGGGGCCGAGTCGCGGCACAACCGGAACTATTGGCTGGGAAAGCCCTGGTTGGGACTGGGTCCGGCCGCTCACGGGTTCTGGGGTCGCCGGCGCTACGCGAATTTCGACAACCTTGATGACTGGCAAGCGGCGGTGGCTGACGGCCGCCTGCCCGAGGCCGAAGTGGATCCCCTGGACAGGTCGGCCCGGCGCCTGGAACGGTTGATCCTCGCCCTGCGCACCACGCGGGGCGTCCCTTTGGACTGGCTGCCCCGATGTGGCTGGGACACCGAACAGGGACTGCGGGAAGGTTTGTGGGAGGTCCGGGATGGGCGGTTGGTCCTGACGGGCCGGGGGTTCCTGAGGATAGATACCATCGAGGAACGCCTGGCCGGGTTGACACCCTGAAATCCCATTGATTACCTTGGACGCGGTGACGGGCCGCGGATGACGGCCTTACGAACATTTTTCAGGTGAGAGGCATGAACCGAAACGAACGTGGAACCGGACCGGACCCCCGGTCACTGGACATCCTCGACGCCATCGTACGTCTGAATATCGAAACCGGCCGGGCCGTCAGTTCCGGCCTGGTGGAGCGGTATATGCAGCGGCGGGTGTCGTCGGCCACGATCCGTTCGGTCATGAAATCCCTGGAGACCGCCGGTTTTCTCGAGCAACCCCATACTTCTGCCGGACGCCTGCCCACGGACGCGGGTTTCCGGTCGTTCGTGGACCGTTTGCTTGCGGCCTGGCCCCTGCAGCGGCACGAAACACCGCCCAGCCTGCGCCGCCTGGCGGACCAGGGCCTCTCGCAGGGCATCCAAACCGGGGACCGTTTCAAGGCGCTGGCCCGCTTGCTGAGCCGGTTGACGGACAACGTCAGTATCATCGTGGGTCCGGCCCTGGAACCGGTGCGCGTGGTCCGGGTGGAATTTTATCCCCGTTCGGCGCGCCGGGTCTTGATGGTGGTGGTCCTGGAAAATTCGGAAGTCAGGACCGGGTTGGTGGATTTGCCCGAGGATACCGCCGAACCGGTGCTGGAAGAAGCCGCGCGGCTGCTGTCCGCAAGGGTCCGGGGCCGCTCGGTGGGCGATATCCGCAAGGACGCTCTCGGGACCGTGGACCTGGTGGGAACCCCCGCTTCCCGGTGCGCCGCCGCACTTGCCCGGCGGGGTCGGGAGCTGTTCCGGGAATCGAAGGACGTGAAAATCGAATTCGAAGGGGTGGGACATATCCTGGAGGAACCGGAATTCCATGACCCCGAACCCCTGAAAGCGCTGATCCGGTTCATGGAATCGCCCCTGCAGATCAGGGAATCCCTGGACCGCCTGGATTGTGTCGCCACGGACGAGTTCAGGGTCTGGATCGGGAGGGAAAATCCCGTGGGCGAACTGCGGCGCTTTTCCCTGTTGACCGGTCGGTATGACCTGGACGGCAGGCCGGGTCTGCTGGCGGTGCTCGGGCCGCGCAGGATGTCCTACCAGCGGGCCTTCCACGGCATGGAAATCCTGCGCCGGGTCATTGGGGAATCCCAGGGATCACTTGCAAGTTGAAGCCAACAAGTTGAAGCAGACCTTTCCGGGGCCGACGGTTTGGAGGGTGCCATCCCCAAACCCGGTAGCCGGTGTTTTCGAGCTAGAAAGAAGAATGAAATGACCGAACCCCGAGACAAGGAAACGGATTCCCGCCCGGACGATGAGGCCGCGGAGGAAACCGCAGCGCCGGAGCAGGCCGCCGAAGAGCAGGTGGGAGAACCCCGGATCGACGACGACCAGGTTGAAGCGGAATCCGCCGAACCCGTCGAACTGTCGGCCGAGGAGATCCTGCGCAACGAACGCGACTCCTTTGAGCAAAAGTGGCTGCGCGTGGTGGCTGAACTGGACAACGTCCGCAAGAGGTCGCGCCGCGAAATCCTGGAGACCAGACGGTTCTCCCAGGCGGAAATCCTGCGCTCCCTGCTGGAGGTCCAGGACAATTTTGAAAGGGCCTTGCAATCGGCCGGTGATAGCTCCGATACTGGCGAAGCCGAGGCGTTCCGCGAGGGCGTGGAGCTCATTTTCCAGAAATTCCGGGCCATCCTGAAAGACAAGGGTGTCCAGCCCATGGAAGCGCTGGGTGTCGAATTCGATCCCACCTTTCACGAAGCGGTGGGGCAGCTCCCCCGCGAGGATACCGAATCCGGCCAGGTCATCGAGGTCATCCAGCAGGGATTCCATTTCGGCGACATGGTGCTGAGACCGGCCAAGGTCATCATTTCCAGTTAAGAGGAACGAATGAGCAACAAGCGGGATTATTACGATGTGCTGGGCGTGGGACGCGACGCCGACAACGGGGAGATCAAGAAGGCCTACCGCCAGAAGGCCATCAAGTTCCATCCCGACAAGAATCCCGATGACGAATCCGCCGCGGAAAAATTCCGGGAAGCCACCGAGGCCTACGAGGTTCTCCGGGATTCCCAGAAAAGGTCCCAGTACGACCAGTTCGGACACATGGACCAGAACGCCGGTTTCGGTGGCGCGGGCGGTTTTGGCGGGGCCGACGGTTTCAACGTCGATCTGAACGACGCCCTGGAAAGCTTCCTGCGGAATTTCGGCATGGGGGGCATGGGTGGAGGGTTCTCCGATGTGTTCGGCGGCGGCGGTGGCGGTGGCCGGCAGCGGGGGCGCAGTCTCCAACTCGAACTTTCGGTGACCCTGCTCGAGGCCGCGCAGGGCGCCAAGAAAACGGTCAAGCTCAACAAGCAGGTCGCCTGTTCCGAATGTGAAGGGACGGGCGCGGCGGCGGGCAGCAAGCCGGTGACCTGTTCCCAGTGCCGGGGCCAGGGCCGCGTGCGTCAGGTGCGCCAGTCCCTGTTGGGCCAGATGATGACCGAAGGCGTGTGCCCCCAGTGCCAGGGCCAGGGCTCGGTGGTGGAGACGCCCTGCGGGGAGTGCCGCGGCACCGGCACGGTCCGGGGCGAGGAAACCCTCAGCCTCAAGGTTCCCGCGGGGGTAAGTTCCGGCAACTACATGGAGCTCAAGGGCAAGGGCGATGCCGGCCCCGCCGGAGCCCCGGCCGGTGACCTGCGGGTGATTTTCGAGGTCCAGGAAAACGAGCTTTTCCAGCGTCACGGAGACGATCTGCTGATCGACGTGCCCCTTTCGCCGGTGGATCTCATGCTCGGCACCAAGGTGGAGGTCCCCACGCTGGAGGGTAAGGTTTCCCTGAAGGTTCCCGCCGGAACGCAGAGTCACAAGATTTTCCGCATGAGGAACAAGGGCATTCCCCATGTCAATCGTCCCGGCTCGGGTGATCAGCTGGTGCGGGTGCTGGCCTGGACCCCGGAGAAACTCGATCGCGATATGAAAAAGAAGCTGGAGGCGGTCCGCGATGATCTCGCCGGCCGGATTCCCGCCCCGGGACGGCACCTCTACGAATAACCCTGCCGCCCCTGCCGATGGGAGGCCCCTTGCGCCAGTTCTTCTTGGCAACCGACCCGGACCAGCTTCCCCGACCCGGGGACCAGGTTACCCTCGGCCGTGATGAAAGCCATCACCTGTCCACTGTTTTGCGCGGGGGGCGGGACCTGGTCATCGAACTGGTGGACGGCCGCGGCCACCGGATGACCGGCCGGCCGTGCGGCCGTGACGGGAAAACGGCCCGGATTGAAATCCTTACCCTGACCAGGGACATCGAGGAGTTCCGTGAGCCGCGACTGGTGGTGGCCTGCGCGGTGGTCAAGGGGAAACGGTTCGAATGGGCCCTGGAAAAGGCCGTGGAACTCGGCGCCCACGAGTTCCTCCCTCTGGAGACGGACCTCGGGGTGATCGACCCGCGACCCGGCAAACAGGATCGCTGGCGCTCCATCATGACGGCCGCGCTCAAACAGAGCGGGAGGTCGTATCTTCCATTTCTCTCCGAACCCCTGCCCGTCAAGGATGTCCTGGCCCGCTGCTCCGCCGGACCGGTTTATTTCGGCGCGGCTCCCGCTGACGGGGAAGCACTCCGGAGTGGGGCTCCCTTCTGGACCGATATCCTGGACGAGGGCAAGGAGAAGTCGCCTTCGCAGCTGACGGTTCTCATCGGTCCGGAGGGCGGTTGGTCCCCCGCCGAACTTTCTTTGCTGTCCCGGGATGGAACGCAGGCCATCAGCATGGGACCGCACGTCCTGCGCACCGAAACGGCCGTCCTGACGGGGCTGGCCATTCTGCAGGCTCTGCGGGACAGGTGGGGTTCGGACTGATTCGCCCGTGCGGGGAGACAGGCGTGGCCTGGTCTTGACAGGCGGCCTGACGCGAGCTTTCATGATCAAGTCGGGGCTGTGAGCACAGGGAATAATCAACCAGGAAGGTGAAACGCATGGCCAAGAGTGAAGTCGCAGCCAGGCTGCAGCAGGAAGTCGTGGCGGCCATGAAGGCCAAGGACAAGGCCCGGCTCGGTGTGTTGCGCATGCTGCAGGCGGCGGTCAAGCAGGTGGAAGTGGACCAGCGGAAGGAACTCGAGGACGATGATGTCCTGAAAATCCTCACTTCCTATGGCCGCAAGGTCAAGGACCAGATCTCCAGTTACGGCGATGCCGGGCGCGATGAACTGAAGGCGGCCGCGGAGGTGGAGCTGACCATCGTGTCAGAATTCCTGCCCGCCGAAATGACGGACGAGGAACTTGCCGCGGTCATCGCCGCGGCGGTGGCCGAGACCGGAGCGTCCGGTCCCCAGGACATGGGCAAGGTCATGAAAGCCGTTCTGGCCCGGACCACCGGGCGCGCCGACGGCGGCCGCGTGAGCGCCCTGGTCAAGAAAAGCCTGGTCGGTTGACATGAATTTTCCCCTTTTAATGGCTTTGGCCGCCATCATCGCCTTCGGGATCCTGGGTTTCCGGGACGGCGTGGTCAAGCGCATCCTCGAAATCACCGGGGTGCTGGTGAGCCTCATCCTGACCGCCCGTTTCGCTTCGGCGGTCCAGCCCTGGATCATGGACAAGACCGGCATGAACGAAGGGGCCTCATTGCTGGTGACGTGGGCGGTCCTTTTCTTCGTGGGCCTGGTTCTGAGCCGGATACTCGCCACCTTCATCAGCAAGGCCCTGCGGTTGACCGTCCTGGGTTGGCTGGACAAGTGGGGGGGCGCCCTGGTCGGCCTCGCCTTCGGCACGCTCGTGACCAGCGTCATCCTGGTGGCGGCCACCCAGGTTCCGGGCGGACGGCCCATCCAGACGGCCTACGACAAATCCCCCCTGGGCCAGTTCATCTACTATGCCGCCCCGGTGGTCTACGAACAGGCGCGCAAGCTTTCGGGGGGGCAGGTCGAAGAAATCTGGGACCGGGCCCTGGACAAGGCCAAGGAGTCCGGGGGTAAGGTCAAGGAGGAAGTCGGCGAGGCCGTCGACGAGGCCGTAAACGAATGATCAACCTGCTCGAGCGCGTGGCCGCCTGCGGGGATGCCGGCAACCGGATCCTGGGCCCGCGTGCGGGCGAACTCCTGGAGTGGGACCGGGTCACCGATCAGATCGCCTCCTTCTGCCTGAACCGCCCTGCGTCCGGTATCATCCGCTCCCGCGCGCCCTACGCCGCCTTGGAATCCATCACCCTGCAGCATGCCCTGGCCGACGAGCTTCGCCCGGCCGGGGACACCGACCAATGGCCCCCTCTGGCCGAGGTCGGGTTGGCCCTGGACCTGGTCCGGCAGCCGCCCCCGGTGCGGCTGGAAGGGCCGGATCTGGTCCTGATCGCGGGGGTCGCCGAGCAGCTTGACCAGTTGCGCTCCTATTTCCTGGCCGACCGAGCCCAATTTGTCCTGTGGGGTGAAGCCGCGGTCCAGATGGCGGATTTCAGCGGCCTGTCCGGCGCCATCCGCCGGGCCCTGGACCGGGACGGCAGCATCCTGGACGGCGCCAGTCCCCTGCTGAGCCGCCTGCGCCGCTCGGTCGCCGGCCAGGAGCGGGCGGTGCGGCAGGAAGTCGGGCAGGCCATGAGCCGGGCCCGTTCCCAAGGGTGGACCACCGGCGACGAAGTGACTTTGCGGGGGGATCGCTTCTGCCTGCCCCTGCGTTCGGGTGACAGCCGCCGGATCGAGGGGATCATCCACGACCGGTCGTCATCGGGGGCCACCCTGTTTGTCGAACCGGCGGGCGTGGTCCGCCTGGCCAACGATTTGACGGCCACCCGTCTGGAAATCGCGGCCGAGGAGGCCCGCATCATTTTCGAGCTCAACCGGGCGGTCGAACAGGCTTCCGCGGCCCTGGACGATGCCTGTGAACTGATGGTCCTGCTGGACACCGTGCGGGCGCCCATGCTGTGGAGCCGGCAGATCCGCGGCCGGCGGCCCGGTCTGTCGGACGCGGGGGAAATCAGGATCTGCGGGGGGCGCCATCCCCTGCTGATGGAAGCCCTGGGCGAGGGCGACCGCGCCGCGGGCCGGGAACTGGTGGTGCCCCTGGATCTGGAAATGCCAGCCGGGGCCGGCACCCTGGTCATCTCCGGGCCCAATGCGGGGGGCAAGTCGGTGGCCCTGAAATCGGTGGGGGTGTTTTGCCTGCTGGCCCAGTGCGGCTGGGATATTCCCGCCCGGGAAGACACCATCCTGCCGGTGATCAGCCGCCTGCTGGTCGATCTGGGCGACGACCAGTCCATCGCCCAGTCGTTGAGCAGCTTTTCCGCCCATCTTCACCACCTGGGCCGCTTCATGGAGGAAGCCGGACCCGGGACGCTGGTGCTCTGTGATGAAATCGGCAGCGGCACCGATCCGCAGGAAGGCACGGCCCTGGCCTTCGCCACCCTGGCCAGGTTGACCGACAGCGGGGCCCTGGTCCTGGCCTCGACCCATTTCGGCCTGCTCAAGGCCGCGGTCCACGACCACCCCCGCATGGTCAACGCGGCCATGGATTACGACGAACGCGATCTGCGGCCCCTTTTCACCTTCCGCGTGGGCGATCCCGGCACCAGTCACGCGTTCGATATCGCGGCGCGGATGGGATTCCCGGCCGACCTTCTGGACCAGGCCCGCAGGATGGCCGGTGACGAAAGGGTCCAGATCGAAAATCTGCTCGCCGACCTGGATCGCCGGGCACGCGAATTGACCACGGCCCAGAAGGAAGTGCTCAAGGAAACCGAACGGGCCCAGGTGCTGGGCCGGGAACTGGACGAGCGACTGCGCGGTGTGCGAAAGGAGCGCCGGGAACTGCTGGCCAAGGCCACCCGGGAGGCCGAGGATCTGGTACGGGACGGGCGCCGGGCCATCGAAGAGGCGGTGCGCCGGATCAAGTCCTCCGGCGCCGACAGGACGGTGGTCAAGGCGGCGCGGGCTCAGCTGGAAAAGCTGGGCCGGCGGCTGGCCGCGGACCAGGAGGAAACCCCCGCTCCGGTTCGGGTCGAGCCGGGGCAGCGGGTGCGGATCCCCAATCTCGGCCTGATCGGCACGGTGGTCGAGGTGAGGGGGGACCGGATCCTGGCCACGGCCGACGGTCTGCGGTTGACGCTCGGTCCGGAAGCCGTACGGCCCCTGGATGATGGCGCTGGTGGCACAGGTCCCTCTGTTGAAACAACTTCGGCGGATCAGGCGGGTTCCTGGGCCTGGCATGGTGATGTGTCGGGGGCGGACCCTGAAATCGACCTGCGCGGGGTGACCGGCGAAGAGGGCTGGGAGCGTCTGGACAAGCTCATCGACCGGGCCATTCCCGCCGGACTGGAAGTCATCAACGTGATTCACGGGTTCGGGACGGGCCGGTTGCGGGATCATCTCCACGACTGCCTGAAAAAGGATCCGCGGGTGGCCTCGTTCCGCGAAGCGGGGCCCGGGCAGGGAGGCGGTGGCGCGACCCGCGTGACCCTGGCTGGATGACCTTATTCCCGCCCGTAAAAATCATCTCCCGGGAAAGTTGCCGATTCGGGGTGTTTGAACATATCTTAACAAGTTCCCGATGTCACCGTGTCCACGCCGTCTCGCCCACGGGGGAACCGATGCAGCAAGGTCTGGGGCTTAATACATAATGGCACCCGTTTTTTCGCCCGACATCATCGCCCGGGTCAAGGATGAGACCGACATCGTCGAGGTGGTGCGGCAGCACGTCAGCCTCAAGCCCGCCGGTTCCGTCTACAAGGGGTTGTGCCCCTTTCACCGGGAAAAAACCCCCAGCTTCATCGTCACTCCCGCGCGCCAGCGGTACCACTGTTTCGGCTGCGCCACCGGCGGGGACGTCATCTCCTTTACCATGGAAGTCGAAGGCGTGACTTTTCCGGAGGCCGTGGAGATTCTCGCCCGGCCCCTGGACATCGACCTTTCCGCCTGGCTGAAGGATGACGATTCCGAGGGGGAAAGAAGGGCCTTCCACCGGGCCAACGAGGTGGCCATGACGCTGTGGCGGGACGCTTTCTGGGATCCGCAGCTGGGCAAAGGCGCCTTGACCTATCTCCAGGACCGCGGTTTCAAGGACAAGGCTCTGCGGGATTTCGACGTCGGCTGGGCTCCGGGGGGATCGGATTGGCTGGCGGCCGGATTGAAAAACGGGGGCGTGGATGCGGACCTGGCCCGGCAGGCGGACCTGATGCGTCCCAGTGACCGCGGCGGGGCTCCATTTGCCTATTTCCGCAGCCGGATTATATTTCCCATCAAGAACATTTCGCGGCAGGTGGCTGGTTTCGGCGGCAGGGTGATCGACCAGGGTGAACCGAAATACCTGAATTCCTCTGACAGTTCCTATTTCACCAAAGGAAAGCTTCTTTACGGTTTCGAAGCTTCCCGTATGGCGATCGCCCGTGAAAAATCCGCCATCCTCGTGGAAGGCTACCTGGACCTGTTGGCGCTGGCCCAGGTGGGTATCGTCAACGTGGTGGCCACCTGCGGCACCGCCTTCACCCCGGATCAGGCCCGGTTGATCCGGCGCGGAGCCAAAAACGTGGTTCTGCTTTTTGACGGCGACAAGGCGGGTTTGAAGGCGGCCGTGCGGTCGGCGGACATCGCGCTACAGATCGGTCTGGAGCCCAAGATCGTCAGTTTGCCCGGTGGCAAGGATCCTGCCGACGTCGTCATCGGTGACGGACCCGACGCCATGCACGAGGCCCTCAAAAGCGGCACCGGTTACATCCCTTTTCTCAAGGGGTTGGCCGATGCCCGGGGTGGCGATCGGGAAGTGCGCGAAAGGGCCCTGCGCCAGGCGTTGGGAACGATTGCCCGCATTGAAGACGCCCTGCGCCGGGAGTACGTGCTGCAGGAAGCGGCCGAGACCTTCGGGCTGAAGGTCGGTCTGCTGCGCGAAGCGGTGGAAAAAGAAGCGGCCGCCGCGCGGCCCCGGTACAAATCGAATAGAGGACCCGGCCCCGGGGGTACTGCCCCTGTGTCGAGCCGGGATGATGATAGTGACCAGGCCGGGAGTGGACCCGGCTCCGACGAGGTGACCGCAAACGTCAAGCGCCGCACCGGACCTCAGGTCAGGCGCTCTTTGGCCACAGTCAACGCGGAACCCATCGAAGCCGACATGCTCTCACATATCCTGATGGACGACTCGGGTGAGGCCGCCCGGGTTTTTCTGGCTGAACGCGGCGACCTGGAACTCAGCCGGCCCGAAGCCCGTTTCCTGGTGGACGAACTGTCCGCCTGGGGCGCGGACCGGAATGCGGGTCGCTCGCCGCGGGACTTTGTCCTGGACCGGTGGAACTCCTCCGGCGACAAGGTGTACCGTGACTTCGTCAGCCAGCTGATCAACAAGGAGGACCGCCCGGACAGCACCGATTTCATCAAGGTCATCAGGGATTGTCTCGGCACGCTCAGGCGGAATCTGAAGCTGGCCGAGGCCCGACGGGGTTCAGTGCACACGGGGGAATAAGGTTCATATGGGTACCAAGAAATTCAATGCGATCATCAGCAAGATTCGCAAGGAGGCGACCGCCAAGGGCGGTTACATCCTGCATGGTCAGATCAACGACATGCTCGGCAGCGAATTCGACATGGACAAGATCGAACGGATCTACGAGAAGCTCGGCGAGCTTCAGATCGACTATTACGACTCCGAGGCCGAGGCCAAGGAGAAGATGTCCCGGCGCAAGAAGAAGGAAAAGAAGAAGATCGCCGCCGCTCGCAAGGTTTCGCGGACCAACGTCAAGTACGACGACCCGGTCCGCATGTACCTGCGGGAAATGGGTCGGGTGCCCCTGCTGACCAGGCAGGGCGAGGTCAACCTGGCGCGCCGCATGGAAGACGGGCGCATCGCCATCATCGAAGCCACGCTTCGCTCCCGCCACGCCCTGGGCGAACTGCGCCAGACCGCCAGCCAGATGCTGGCCGAAGCCATCCATGTCGACGAGGTTATCCAGCACGACACCAGCACCTGGAACGTGCACCTTTCGGCGAAGAAGGAAGCCAAGCGGATCCTGCGGGCCCTGGACAGGATCGAAACCTGGCAGAAGGAGATGGGGGAGGAGAAAGTCGAGCTGGAGACCTGCACCAACGCCAACCGCTCGGCCACCCTGACCCGCATGATCCAGACCCGGGAGAAGAAGATCCTCGAATGCTTCATGGATCTTCACCTCGCCCCGGCCCAGGTGGAACAGCTGGCGAACAAGCTCATCCTCGTCCACTCCAAGGTGTGCGACCTGCAGGCCAGGGTCTCGCTGGCCGAAGAGGATGTCGGCGTTCCTTTCGTGGACATGAGCTCGGCCCTGAAGAGTAAAAGCATCAAGAAGGGCCGGAAGGAAAACATCCAGGAAGCCTATCAGGTCATCCGCAGCATGCGGAAAAGGGTGCAGGACATCGAGCGGGAAATCGGTCTGACCAGCGACCGTCTCAGCCTGATCGGCAACGAGATCGTGATGGGCAAACAGCAGGTGGACACCGCCCAGCGCGAGATGATCGAGGCCAACGTGCGGCTGGTGATCAGCATCGCCAAGCGGTACACCAACCGCGGCCTGGAATTCCTGGACCTGATCCAGGAGGGTAACAGCGGCCTGATGCGCGCGGTCGAGAAGTTCGACTACCGCAAGGGCTACAAGTTCTCGACCTACGCCACCTGGTGGATCCGGCAGGCCATCACCCGAGCCATCGCCGACCAGGCGCGCACCATCCGCGTGCCCGTGCACATGATCGAGGCCATCAACAAGGTGAACCGGGCCAACCGGCAGCTGCTGCAGGAACTGGGCCGGGATCCCAAGCCCGAGGAAGTGGCGACCTTCCTGGAGATGCCCCTGGAAAAAGTGCAGGGTGTGCTGCAGGCGTCCATGGAACCGGTCAGCCTGGACCGGCCGATCGGGGAGGACGAGGACAGCAACCTGAGCGACTTCATCGAGGACGACAGCGCGCCCTCGCCGGCGCGGATGGCGGCCCACAGCATGCTCAAGGACCAGATGCAGCGGGTGCTCAGCACCCTGACCCGCCGCGAGGAAAAGGTCATCCGCCTGCGGTTCGGCCTGGGCGACGGGACCCCGCGGACCCTGGAGGAGGTCGGCACCATCTTCAAGGTGACGCGTGAAAGGGTCAGGCAGATCGAGGCCAAGGCCCTGCGCAAGCTGCGCCACCCCAGCCGGAGCCGTAAGCTCAAGGGTTATGGGGAAATGGTTTGACCCGAATTGAAGGATCCATTATCTTGCCGGTCCCGGTCCTGGGGTAGGCGGTATTTGGGCCCATAGCTCAGTTGGTTAGAGCAACCGGCTCATAACCGGTCGGTCCCTGGTTCAAGTCCAGGTGGGCCCACCAAGAACCGTTGGGTCAGGTTCGATGGCCCCGGGCCGAGGGCCACGCGGTCAAGAAAACGGATGGGCGATTAGCTCAGCTGGCTAGAGCGCTCGCCTCACACGCGAGAGGTCACTGGTTCAAGTCCAGTATCGCCCACCACCCGTTTTTTCACTCCCGCCGGCGGGGGACCCCGGAATTGTGGAGACAGGCAAAAGGCGGGCAGGGTGCATCGGCACCTTTTTTTTTGTCCGTTTCAGCCCGGGTGCGCGCCGGCCGGGGAATTCTGTGCATGACTTGGCGCCCGTTGATGTTAGAATCACGGGGTACCGGGGAGGTTCTCTTTGGATCCGATGGTCATGCTCAATCTCATGGTGGAACTGGCCGGGCTCGAGGAAGAGTTGGCCGCCGCCAGGGCCACGATCGCCCATCACGGACGGCGTGACCGGCATTTGCGCTCCCTGCAGGATGAATACGTGGCCGATGCGGAAAACGCCGCGGCCGCCGAGAAGGGAGCCGAGGTCGATCTGCGCCGCACCGAGGGCCGGATTCGGGATGTCGAGTCCGCTCTGGCCCGGAAGCGGGCCCAGGTCGGGGCCGTGGGCGACCCCCGCCAGTACCGGGCCCTGCAGGACGAAATCGGAAACCTGGAAGCGGAACTGGACCGGTTGGAAACTTCCGGGCTCGAACTATTGGACGATGTCCGGCGCAAGGATACCGCCGCCGGGGAAGCCCGCCGGGATCGTGACGCCCAGGAATCGCGCGGCACCGAGGAACTGGATCAGATGCGGCGCGAGATGGAGATGGCCCGGGCCGCCGAAGAGGAAATCGTCCAGGAGATCGACCGTCTGACCGGACTCTTGCCCGACGTCGAGAGCCGCCACGTCAAGCGGCTGATGGCCAACCTGCCCCAGGCGGTGGTTCGTGTCCAGTCGGGGGCCTGCGGAGGTTGCTTCAGCCAGTTGCCGGCCCAGCAGGCCATCGACGCCGAACAGGGCAAGGCGCTGGTTCGTTGCGGCTCCTGTTCCCGTTACGTGGTTCGCAAATCCTGGAAATAAAACCGTGTTCGATGACCGGAAACCGAAGGAATGACACCCCGATGGCCACTCGCAAACCGGAAACACTGACCGAACTTTTGAAAACCCTCGAACGCAGCGGCGACCTGCGCTCGTTGGCGCGCGAATGCGGCCTTTCGGTACGGGAGCTGAGACGTCGTCTGTCGATCTGGCGGCGGGAACTCAACGACACCGAGGAGATCGTCGCGGCAGCCGGGAATGCGGGGGAGGATGTCGGGAAAGCCCGGGCTCCCAAGGGCTTGGGACGGAAAAAGGCCGGTGCCGATGAATGGCCCGAGCTGCCGGCCGCGGGTGATCTGGCCCAGAGTCCCCTGCCGAAGCGGGGGCGGCCGGTCCTGGAAATCTTCACCGACGGAGCCAGCCGGGGCAACCCGGGCCCGGCGTCCATCGGGGTCGTCTTCAAACTGAAGGACGGGGTGGAGATCGCCGAGCACTGCGAGGCCATCGGGCGGGCCACCAACAACGTGGCCGAATACCGGGCCGTGGTCGCCGCCCTGGAACATTGCCTGCGCTGGAAGGTGAAAAGGGTCCATCTGAACATGGACAGCGAACTCATTGCCCGCCAGCTGCACGGCACCTACCGGGTGAAAAGCCCGGATCTGCGTCCCCTCTATCAGCAAGTCGTGTTCCTGAGCAAGGGGCTGGAGGAATTCCAGGTCAAGCACATCAAGCGGGGCAAGAACACCCACGCCGACGCCGTGGCCAACAGGGCGCTGGACCAGTGAGATGACGCGGCCGGGCCGCCCGCCTTGGCCCGGAACAGGATAGGGACCTGGTAACCCGCACGAAATCCTGTGACAAGGACCTTGAATCAGTCTATCATGGCAGGGTGAGAAGTCGGGGAGGCAGTCGCGTACCTCCCAAATCCATGATTCGGGAGGTCCGAGGAAAGTCCGAGCTCCACAGGGCAGGGTGCTGGCTAACGGCCAGGGGGAGTGATCCCACGGAAAGTGCCACAGAAAATATACCGCCGTGGGCCGGATCCGTCCGGAGCGCGGTAAGGGTGAAATGGTGAGGTAAGAGCTCACCGCGCTTCTGGTGACAGAAGCGGCACGGTAAACCCCACCTGGAGCAAGACCAAATAGCGGAGGATGAGGCGGCCCGCCTCGCCATACTCCCGGGTAGGTCGCTCGAGGCCGTCGGTAACGACGGTCCCAGATACATGACTGTCGCCGCTTCTTTCCCCGGAAAGGGGTTGGCAACAGGACTCGGCTTATGACCGGCTTCTCACGTCAAACCGCAGAATTCGGACTTTTACCGGAAGGTCGCTTCGGCCCCGGTATGTCCGGACCGCCGATGGTTACGCGGAAGGCGTGAATTTTTTGAACCAACCACCCGACAGTTCCCGCCCCTCCGGCATCCTTTCCGGACGGCCCTGGAGTTCGAATTCCACCGTATCCGACGACATCGTGACCAGGATTCGGCGCGAGGTTCCGCTGGATTTTCAGGTTTCGGATTGCCTGTTGCAGGTTCTGGCCGGACGGGGTGTCACGGAAAACCACGATCTGGAACGTTTTTTCTATCCTTCCCTGGACCACCTCCACGACCCCTTCCTGTTGCTGGAAATGGACCGTGCCGTCGAGCGCATGTTCACCGCGGCGCGCGATGGCGAGAGGGTGGCCGTCCACGGGGATTTCGACGTGGACGGAATCACCGGCAGCGCCCTTTTGTATGAGACCATTTCCGCACTGTCGGTGGACGGATCCCGGGTCCAGCCCGAAGACGCCTTCATTCCCGACCGCGCCACCGACGGATACGGCGTGGCCAGCCGCATGGTGCGAGAGTGGGCGGGCCGTGGCGTCACCCTGCTGATCACCGTTGATACCGGAACCGCCGCGGTGGAGGAAATCTCGCTGGCCCGGGACCTGGGGATGGACGTCATCGTCCTGGACCACCACATCTTCGAAACACGTCCGCCGGCCACGGCCCTGGTCAATCCACGCCGGGAAGGGGCGACCTATCCCAACGATGAGCTTTGCGGGGTGGCGGTCGCCTTCAAATTTGCCCAGGCGCTCAAGCTGAAGGATCCGGCCTGCCTGCCCGACGGTTTGCTGGGCAGCGTCCTGGACCTGGTGGCATTGGGACTGGTTGCCGATCAGATGGCGCTGGTCGGGGAAAACAGGATCCTGGTCAAGAAGGGCCTGGAAAAATTCAACGACCGCGCCAACATCCGGCCGGGGCTGGCGGCGCTGCTGGCGGTCAGCGGCCTGGACCGCGGTTTCCCCGTGACCACCGGCGATTTCGCCTACCAGCTGGCCCCGCGGATCAACGCCTGCGGGCGTATCGGACGGGTCATGTCGGCCCTGGAGCTTCTGCTGACCCGGGACCCGGCGACCGCCCGTACCCTGGCCGAAGAGGCGGACCGGACGAACACCCGGCGCAAGGAACAGGATCTCCTGCTGAAGGAGGAGGCCATCGACATGGCCCTGCCGTTCGTGCGCCGCGGCGACCCCGGCCTCGTCCTGGCGTCCTCTTCCTGGCACAAGGGCATCATCGGCATCGGCGCCGCCCGGCTGGTGGAGCAATACCAGTTGCCCGTGATCCTGATCGCCGAAGAGGGCGGCGAAGCCCGTGGTTCGGCGCGCAGCGTGCCCAACGTGGACGTGAAGTCGGTACTGGACCGCTGTTCCGAACATCTGGTACGCCACGGGGGGCATGCCCAGGCCGCGGGCATGACTCTGCGGTCCCGGGACATCGATGTCTTTCGCGCGGCCTTCATCGAACAACTCCTGGCCGAACCGCATTCCGGCCCCCTGCCGGAGGGATACGACCTGGACCTGTGCCTGGACGGCATGGGCTCGAAGGAAGTTGCACGGCTGGTGGGCGAGTTGGAGCATCTGGAGCCCTTCGGGTCCGGCAACCGCAAACCCATCTTCCTGTGCGAGGGACTGCAGCTGCAGAAACCGCCCATGTATCTCAGCGGGGGAGCCCACCTGCGCTTCGCTTTCCGCGGCCCCGCCCGCGGGAACGGCAACGACACGCCGGCCCTGAGCCGCGAATTCGTTTCCTTCGGCAGCGGCGACGCCTGGCGCCGAATGGTGGCCGAGAACAAAATGCAGGCCCGGGATCTGCTGGACCGCCGTTGGGACATCCTGTTCCAGATCGGCCGCAGCACCTTCCGGCCCCGCAACGGCAACTATGACCCCGTGCAGCAGCTCCTGGTGGATATCCGGCCGGCGGTGAAGCAATGAGTCCCGGCGGACAGAAGGTCGACATCGATCTGAAGGCCATGATGGAGGAGTTGTGGGCCAAGGTCCGCGTCTACAATCTCCAGGCGGACGAAGATAAGCTCTGGTTCGGTTACCGCTTCGCCAAAGCGGCCCACAAAGGCCAGAAGCGCAAGAGCGGCGAGCCCTTTTTCGCCCACGCCCTGACCGTGGCCACGATCCTGGCCGACCTGCGCCTGGACGTCGACACCCTGATCGCGGCCATGGTCCACGACGTGGTCGAAGACACCGACTACGAGATGGTGGACATCCGCCAGAGGTTCGGCAAGGACGTTGCCCACATGGTCGACGGGGTGACGAAAATCAGCGGCATCCGGGCGGTGAACCAGGAAGCGCGCAAGGCGGAAACGTATCGCAAACTGGTTCTGGCCATTGCCCAGGATCCCCGCACCGTTTTGATCAAGCTGGCCGACCGTCTGCACAACATGCGGACCCTGAGCTTCCTGAAAGAAGACCGCCAGCTGGACATCGCCCAGGAGACCATGGATGTCTACGCTCCGCTGGCCAACCGGTTCGGGATCGCCAAGATCAAGTGGGAACTGGAGGACCTGGCCTTCAAGGTCCTGCAGCCCGAGCGCTACTTCGAAATCGAGTCCGGCATCAACCAGACCCGGGCCGAACGGGAACGGTTGATCCAGAAGATCGTCACACCCCTGCATGAGGCCCTGGACACCGCGGGGGTCAAACACGAAATCGCCGGCCGGCCCAAACATTTCTATTCCATCCACCGCAAGATGCAGGAGCAGGAAATCGGCCTGGACCGCGTGTACGATCTGCTCGCCCTGCGGATCATCGTGGAAACCAAGGCCGACTGCTACCACGCCCTGGGCGCCCTGCACAGTCTGTTCCCGCCCCTGGCCGACCGCATCAAGGACTACATCGCCACGCCCAAGGCCAACATGTACCAGAGCATCCATTCGACCGTGCGCGTGCCCGGGGGCAAGTACATCGAGGTTCAGTTGCGCACCTATAACATGCACGACCGGGCCGAGCTGGGCATCGCCGCGCACTGGCGCTACAAGGAAGGCGGCGGGGCCGACAAGTCCGATCTGGCCGAAATGGTCAAGTGGCTGCGTCAGATCATGGTGTGGGAAGAGGACGTGGCCGACGCCGAGGAGTTCATGGAAACGCTCAAGGTGGATTTTTTCCGCGACGAGGTTTTCGTGTTCAGTCCCGGCGGGGACGTTTTCCAGATGCCTCGCGGCGCCACCCCCCTGGACTTCGCCTTCCGTATCCACAGTGAAGTGGGTTTCCGTTGCATCGGGGCCAAGGTCAACGGGCGGATCGTCACCCTGCGCAGCGAACTCCAGAACGGCGATACGGTGGAAATCCTGACCAGCAAGACGCCCAACCCCAGCGCCAGCTGGCTGGAGGTGGTCAAGACAAGTCGGGCCAAACACCATATCCGGCGCTGGATCAAGACCACCCAGTTCCAGGAAAGCGTCAAGCTGGGCCGGGAAATCCTGGAAAAGGAATTGAGGCGGGCCCACCTGAAGATAAAGGTCGATGAACTGGTCGACGTGTCGCAACAGATGGGTTACACCGAGCTGGACAAACTTCTTGCCGCCGTGGGTCGTGGCGAAATCACCCACATGAAAGTGGTGGGGCGGGTCACGCCCCTGCCGGAATCAAAGGCCGAAAAGGTCCTGTCCAAAGGCAAGGAGATCTATGATTCCCTGCTGGGCCGTTCGACTTCGGGCGTGCGGGTGGCCGGGGTGGACAACCTGATGGTTTCCTTCGCCCGCTGCTGCCAGCCGATTCCCGGGGACTCGATCCTGGGCATCATCACCCGTGGCAGGGGGGTTTCGGTCCACCGCGCGGGTTGTTCCAACCTCAACGACCCCAACCTGGGGCCCGAAAGGATGATCGAGGTCTCCTGGGATACCGGGCCCGACCAGACCTTCATGGTCAAGCTCATCATCCAGGCCCAGGATCGCAAAAACCTGTTGATGGACATCAGCAATACGCTCAGCCTGACCAATACCAACATCGCCAGCGGGGATTTCAGTGCCGAGGATGATCTGGCCAAGGTCACCCTGGTGGTCGAGGTCCGTAATCTGAACAAGCTGGAAAAGATCCTCAAGGTCCTGGGCAAGGTGCGTGGTGTCCAGGGTATCGAACGGTTTCAGTTGGGCACCGGCCCCCACTGACGGACAGGAGATCCGATGCGTTGTGTCGTCCAGAGGAGCGGGCCCGCCCTGGTCCGGATCGAAGGTGAAACCGTCGGCCGGATAGATTCCGGACTGGTCGTCCTGGCCGCTTTCGGGCCCGACGACACGACCGCGGAGTTGTCCTGGATGGCCCGCAAACTTCCACGCCTGCGCATTTTCAACGACACCGACGGCAAGATGAACCTGTCGCTGCGGGACGTGGGCGGCGGGATCCTGCTGGTCTCGCAGTTCACGCTGTACGGAAATTGCCGCAAAGGAATGAGGCCGAGTTTCACGGGTTCGGCTCCGCCGGAAAGAGCCCGCAAGCTCTACGAGGAATTCGGCCACCTGCTGCGGGGAGAGTGGCCTACGGTGGCCGAAGGCAACTTCGGGGCGATGATGGAAGTTGAACTCGTCAACGACGGGCCCGTGACCCTGGTTGTCGACCGGGAAATTTCCGGCGAAGCGGGGTCCGATGACTGAACCGCGGCACCTGACGCCCTTCGTGAACTGGCCCCATGACCTGGTGCTGGTCCTGGCCTCGCGCTCACCGCGGCGCGCGGAACTGCTGACCATCGCCGGCATCCCTCACGAAATCGTTCCCCCCGGTCCGGTCGAGGAGGAACTGGCCGCATCGCTGACCCATCTTCACCATGATCCGGCCGCCTACGCCGTGGACCTGGCGGTGGCCAAGGCCCGGGACGTGGCCCGGAGCTTGCCCGGCCGCCTGGTACTGGGCTCCGATACCGTGGTGGTCCTTGACGGCGACGTTCTGGAGAAACCCGCCGATCACCGGGAGGCCGTGCACCTGGTGAGCCGTCTGGCGGGCCGGAAACACGTGGTCATCTCGGCGGTGGCCCTGGTCGGAGGTCCGGCGGGCGAAGGTCCCGTAGTCGCCCATGAAGAGACCGAAGTCGAATTCCTGTCCCTGGCCCCCGAAGCCATCGAGCGGTACGTGGCCACGGGGGAACCCATGGACAAGGCCGGCGCCTACGGCATCCAGGGTTATGGGGCCATGATGGTGCGCGGCGTCCGGGGATGCTATTTCAACGTCATGGGCCTGCCCCTGGCCAGGCTGGGAGAACTGTTGAACGGAGTTTTGGCATGAGTTCACTGCCTTTTCCCTTTCCCGTCGTGGCCTGGGAGGATGACCGGGTCGTCCTGATCGACCAGACCGTTTTGCCGGACCGGCTCGCCTGGCGCCGGTGTGGGGACATACCCTCGCTTTGCCGGGCCATCGTCGAACTGGCGGTCAGGGGTGCGCCCGCCATCGGGGTGGCGGCCGCCTACGGGCTGGCCCTGTCCTGGCGCCTGGCTCAGGCCAAGGGTGGCGGCCCCGACGACATGCTGCCGAGGCTGGAACACGACCGCGGGCTTCTGGCGGCCACCCGGCCGACGGCGGTGAATCTTTTCTGGGCCCTGGAACGGGTGGGAACCCTGGCCCGCCGTCTTGTCGCCGAGGGCAACGACGCGGAACAGATCGGAACCGCCTTGTTGGCTGAGGCCCGCCGGGTCCACGACGAGGATATCGCCATGTGCCGGGCCCTCGGGCAAGCCGGGGGTGAACTGCTGCAAGACGGCGCCACCGTGCTGACCCACTGTAATGCCGGCGGCCTGGCCACCGGGGGATACGGGACGGCCGTGGGCGTCGTCTACGGAGCCACCGAGGCGGGCAAGACCATTCGCGTCTTCGCCGACGAAACCCGTCCCCTGCTGCAGGGCGCGCGGCTGACCGCTTGGGAATTGGCCGACCAGGGAATAGACGTGACGGTGATCTGCGATTCGGCGGCCGCGACGGTCCTCAGGCAGGGCCGGATCGACGCCGTCATCACCGGCGCCGACCGCATCGCCGCCAACGGGGACGCCGCCAACAAGATCGGGACCTACCCGTTGGCTGTCCTGGCGCACCGCCATGAAGTTCCGTTCTACATCGCGGCCCCCGCTTCGACCTTCGATCCCGATACTCCCGACGGCGACGGCATCATCATCGAGGAACGGGATCCCGACGAAGTCCACGCTTTCGGCACGGTGCGGGCGACACCGCAGGAGGTGGCGGCCTGGAATCCTGCCTTCGATGTCACCCCGGCCGATCTCATTACCGCTTTCATCACCGAACACGGTGTTCTGCGCCCGCCGTTCCACCGCAGCCTGGAGCCGGTTTTGAAGAGGTGATCCCGGTGGGCTGATGGCCCGCGGAACCGTGATTCAAGGGTTTTTGACAGGGCCGGGTTCCTTGACAAAGCCCTTTCCGTTTGCTAGCTTACCCGTCCTGCAACGGCCGGATTTTCCCGATTTATCCGACCTGACCAATCCTGAATAATTGGTCTGAAATGTGCCGAGGATTTGTGGAGAATCGGCGTATCTTGTTGTAGAAAAGCAGATTACGCGACCATTGAATTCCGCCCGCGCGGCAGCGCTGCGGTTTGTTCTGTGGTCCTGATTCCCACGGGCCAGCCCCGTGAGACCGGTATTTCGAGGAGAAAATCCGTGAAGACCTACAGCATGAAACTGGCTGAAATCGAGAAGGACTGGCTGGTCGTCGATGCCGACGACATCCCCCTGGGCCGTCTGGCCACGCATGTCGCCACCTTCTTGAGGGGCAAGCACAAGCCCACGTTTACGGCCAACCTGGACATGGGCGACAACGTTATCGTCCTGAACGCCGCCAAGGTGAAGATCACGGGCCAGAAGCGCGAGCAGAAGGTCTATCTGAGCCACAGCGGTTACATGGGTGGGCAAAAGGTGACCACCATGGCCTCGCTGATGGAAAAGCGTCCGGAAGAAGTCATCATGCGCGCCGTCAAGGGCATGCTGCCCAAGACGCGCCTGGGGCGCAAGCAGCTGACCAACCTGAGGGTGTACGCGGGCGGGGAGCATCCCCACGGTCCGCAGCAGCCGAAAATCGTCGAACTGTAGGGACACTGTTCCGTACGGGATTCCGTACGGAACAGGTACCGAACAGGTACGGAATGTCCCGCTAGACCAAAGCTGCGGCCCAGGGCCGCGCTTGCCTGGAGGATGAAGAGTTGGAAGAAAGATATTACGCCACTGGTCGCCGCAAGACCGCCGTCGCCCGCGTCTGGGTTACCCAGGGTTCGGGCCAGATCAAGGTCAATAACCGGACCGTGGAGGAATATTTCGGTGAGGCTGTTCGCCAGCAGGCCCTGCGCCCGCTGACCAGCCTGGGTGTCGAGGCCGATTTCGACATCTGGTGCACCGTCAATGGCGGCGGGATTTCCGGACAGGCCGGCGCGTTGCGTCACGGTCTGGCCCGTGCTCTCGTAGTCGCCAACGAGGATTACCGCAAACCCCTGCGCAAACACGGATTCCTGACCCGCGATTCCCGTATGGTGGAACGCAAGAAGTACGGTCAGCCGGGTGCCAGGAAGCGGTTCCAGTTCTCCAAGCGCTAGGCCGGTTTCAACCGCCACCGCGCTTGGCGACCAAGACTCCCGCGCGCCCTGACCGGGCCGCGGGAAGTCAAATCACACACCCGGCCGGAGGAGTGGATCAGGTGGCACCTGGCATAATCTGCTCTTTGGTGTTTTTCCATCTCCCGTGATGGCCGGGGAGGATCAACCTTTGTTAACTGGAGGAAGTCATGGCTAACGTCGGTCTGAAGGACCTACTGGAAGCGGGAGTCCATTTCGGGCACCAGACCCGCAAGTGGAACCCCAAGATGAAGCCCTACATATTCATCGCCCGGGGCGGCATCTACATCATCGATCTGCAGAGGACGCTGCGGGCCCTGAACAAGGCCTGTGATTTCCTCAAGACGGTCGGCGCCAAGGGCGGCACCGTGCTGTTCGTCGGCACCAAGAAGCAGGCCAAGGTCGCCATCCGCGAGATGGCCGAAAAAGCCGGCATGCCCTACGTGACCGAACGCTGGCTGGGCGGCATGCTGACCAACCACCAGACCATCTACAAGAGCGTCCAGAAGCTGGACGAAATCGAAGCCATGATGAACGACGGCCGCATGGAGAACTTCTCCAAGAAGGAGCAGCTGGAGTTCAGCCGGAAGTTCGAAAAACTCAACACCAACCTGGGCGGCATCCGCAAGATGAAGGGTGTTCCCGACGCGGTGTTCATCGTCGATACGGCCGAGGAAGAAACCGCCGTGCGCGAGGCCAGCAAGCTGAACATCCCGATCATCGGCATCGTGGATACCAACTGCGACCCTACCCTGGTCACCTATCCCATCCCGGGCAACGATGACGCCATCCGTGCCATCACCCTGTTCACCCGGGTCGTTTCCGAGTCCATCGAAGAGGGTCGCAAGACCAAGGCCGAGGGCAAGGACCAGGGCGTGGACATGGCGGCTCCCAAGGATGAGCCCGCCGCTGCCAGCGCCACCCTGGACGGCGACGACAGCAAGGTGGAAGCCGCCGCCGCTTCCGCGGACAACGCCGCCAAGGAAGCTCCGGCCGCCGAGCCCGCCGCCGAGCCCGCCGCCGCGGTCGAGGCCGCCGAGGGTGCGGAAAAGCCGGCCGAAAAGGACTGACACGATTTTTATTGCGGGCGGGCCCGGCCCCAACCGGGGACGGGCCCCCCTTACATTAAAGGACCGGCGTTTCCCACGCCGAAGTCATCAACTCTCCCGCGGCGGTTCGGTCCGCCGACAGGATCGGGAGATCTGGAGGAGTCATGGAAATCACCGCGAAAATGGTCAAGGAGCTGCGTGAGGCCACGAACGCAGGTATGATGGATTGCAAGAAGGCCCTCAAGGAAACCGACGGCGACATGGAAAAAGCCGGCGAGTACCTGCGCAAGAAGGGCATCGCCTCGGCCGCCAAGAAGGAAGGCCGGGCGACCAGCCAGGGTCTCGTGGGCAGCTACATCCACATGGGCGGCAAGGTCGGCGTCATGGTGGAAATCGCCTGTGAAACCGATTTCGTGGCCCGCACCGACGATTTCCAGGAATTCGTCCACAACGTGGCCATGCACATCGCCGCGGCCAGCCCGGTGGCCGTGACCCGCGAAGAGGTCGATCCTTCCCTGATCGAGAAGGAGAAGGAGATCTACGCCGGCCAGATGCAGGAGCAGGGCAAGCCCGCCGAGATGATCGACAAGATTGTTGAAGGCAAGGTTGACAAGTATTACAGTGAAATCGTCCTGCTCGAGCAAAAGTACGTCAAGGATCCGGATATGACGGTGGAGGACTACCTGAAGTCCATCATCGGCTCCCTGGGCGAGAACATGCAGATCAAGCGCTTCACGCGCTATCAGATCGGCGGTTAGCCAGGAGCGTTTCAAAGCCCGGGTCGATGGCCCGGGCTTTTTTTTGCGGATTTCCAGCGGATTTCCAGCGGATGTCCACCGGAAATCGCGCGGCAAACCCACACCGAAAGGTCGCCCACCGGTGAAATTCACACGCATCCTGTTGAAATTGAGCGGCGAAGCCCTCATGTCCGACGGCGAACAGTACAGCCACCGCAAACTGACGGGGCTGGCCCAGGCCATCGGCCAGGTGGTGCAGCAGGGTGTCCAGGTGGGCATCGTGGTCGGCGCCGGGAATATTTTTCGCGCACGTTCGGCCAACCTGCAGATCGTCGACCGCGTGACCGCCGACAACGTGGGCATGCTCGGCACGGTGATGAACGCCTCGATCATGCGCGACTACCTGCGCGGCGAAGGCCTGCGTTCCAAGGTTTTCAGTCCGCGGGAACATCGTCCCCTGACCAAGTCCTTCGCCCGGGACGACGCGCTGGCCATGATGCAGTCGGGCCACGTGCTGCTCTTCGCCGGGGGAACCGGCAATCCCTATTTCACCACCGATTCCGCCGCGGCCCTGCGCGCCCTGGAAATCAGCGCGGACGTCCTGCTCAAGGGAACCCAGGTGGACGGCGTCTACGACAAGGATCCCCACCGGCACGACGACGCCCGGCGCTTCGAACAGTTGACCTACGATGAAGTCATCGACCGGAGGCTGCAGGTGATGGACCTGACCGCAGTCACTCTTTGCTCGGAACAGGGACTCCCGATGTTCGTATTTGATATCTCGGATCCGGACAACCTCGTCAACGTCATCGCCGGCGACCAGCCGGGAACGTGGATCAAAAAGGAGAAACAGTCATGAGTGCCGACGTCAAGGAAACCGCCGAAATGTCCATGGAGGAATCGATCGACACGGTGAAGGGTCGGCTCAGCCGCATCCGCACGGGCAAGGCTTCGCCCGCAGCCCTGGAAGGGGTCAAGGTCGAGTACTACGGGGCCCTCACGCCGCTGAACCAGCTGGCGACCGTGGCGGCTCCCGAACCGCGCCTGCTGACGGTCAAGCCCTTCGACCGCGGGGCGATCGGCGCCATCGAAAAAGCCATCCAGGCCGGCAACCTGGGCTTCAATCCCGCCAGCGACGGCATGATGATCCGCATCCAGATACCGGAGCTGACCGAGGACAGCCGCAAGGAAATGGGCAAGCAGGCCCGGGAATTCGGCGAAGAGGGGAAGATCGCCGTCCGCAAGGTCCGCCAGGAGGCCAACGATTCCCTGAAAAAGGAGCAGAAGGACGGGGACATCACCGAGGACGAGTTCCACGGCGACCGGGACGAGGTCCAGAAGTTGACCGACCGCTTCTGCGAGGAAATCGACAAGATCGTGGCTGCCAAGCAGAACGAAATCATGGAGCTGTAGGGGATCGTTTCATATGGCCTCACTGCACGACATGGACAATTTGGCGGAACTGGCGCTTGACGACCTGGTGGCGCGGGTGACCGGGCGCGGCGATCTGCCGCGGCATATCGCCATCATCATGGATGGTAACGGGCGGTGGGCCAAGAAGCGGTTTCTGCCCCGGGTGGCGGGGCACCGCGCGGGTCGGCATGCGGTCAAAAGATGCGTCGAGATCTGTGGCCGTCTGGGCATCGATGTCCTGACCCTGTATACCTTCAGCCAGGAAAATTTCAACCGTCCCGTCTCCGAGGTCAAAGCCCTCTGGCATTTCCTGCAGGAAACCCTGGTCGCCGAACGGGACGAGCTGGATAGCCGCCAGGTGCGGCTGACCGCCAGCGGGGCTCTTGACCTCTTGCCGGAAAAGGCTCGCGACGCCCTTAAGGAAGCCATCGATTCCCTGGCCGGCAACACGGGTTTGACCCTCAACCTGGCCCTGGCCTACGGCGGTCGGCAGGAGATCCTGCGGGCGGCCCTGCGCCTGGCCGAACGGTTGCAGGCCGGCGAGATGAAGCCCGCCGATGTTACCGAAGAAACATTCGCCCAGGGACTCTACGCACCCGATCTCCCGGACCCTGATCTTGTCATCCGCACCAGCGGGGAAGCCCGCCTCAGCAATTTCCTGCTGTGGCAGACCGCCTACTCGGAGATCCTCATCACCCCGGTCCTGTGGCCGGACTTCAGCCAGAAGGATCTGCTGCTGGCGGTGGCGGACTACCAGAACCGCGAACGCCGTTTCGGCGCCCTGCCTTCGGACCTTTCCGGCGGCGGGTCCGACAAGGGCGATTCCCTGTTGGATCCGGCCCGCTGGAAACGCCTGCTGAAGGTGCGCCCGTGACCGGGGATTCCGAAACCCGCCCCAGAACCCTGCGCCGTTTCCTGAACGCGGGTATCCTGCCCCGGGTGGCCGTCATCCTGGTGATGGTCCCCTGTCTGTATTTCATCACCCTGCGGGGTGGGTTGTTCTTCCTGATCCTGGCGGATCTGATCATCCTGCTCGGTCTGCGGGAATTCTACGTCCTGATGAAGGCCAAGGGGTATCAACCCTTCGAGATCCTGGGGTATTTCTGTTCCCTGGCCATCAGCTGGTACGCCTGGCGCCAGGGCGTGGGGGTGCCGCTGATCCTGACCGGCAGCCTGTTGCTCATCATGATCCGCGAGCTGTTCCGCAAGGACATGACAAAGTCCCTGGCCCACATCGCGGTGACGGTTTTCGGGATCATGTATGTCGGCTGGATGGGCAGCCACCTGGTGATGATGCGGCAGTTGCCCGCCGCCCTGGGGGTGGAGGATTACATCGGCGCGAGGCTGGTGTTTTTTGCCGCCCTGGTGACCTGGGCCACCGACACCGGAGCCTACCTGTGCGGGGTGGCCATCGGACGCCACAAGTTGATCCCCCGCATCAGCCCCAAGAAAACGGTGGAGGGCGCGGTGGGCGGTCTGCTGGCCGCGGGTCTTTGCGGTTGGATCTGTTCGCAGGGGCTGACGCCTTTTTTGACACCGCTGGCCGCCACGGTGGTCGGCCTGATCGCCGGAGTCATGGCCCAGCTGGGCGACCTGGTGGAATCCATGATAAAGAGAGACGTGGGCATCAAGGATACGGCGGAACTGATTCCCGGCCACGGCGGCGTCCTGGATCGTTTCGATTCGCTGCTGTTCACTGTCCCGGTGCTCTATTACTACTTCCGGTTCTTCATCGTCTGATTCTCGGACCCGCAAGGAGGGGGTGTCCCGCATCATGAAACCCGGATCATCCGCACCGCGCCCAGGGCAATCCCTGTATCCCTGCGGCCGTCCCCTGCGGGAATTCCCGCGGCCCCTGCGCCTGATCGTCCTCGGGGCCACGGGGTCCATCGGGACCCAGACCCTGGACCTGGTCAAGCGCCATCCGGACAAGCTCCAGGTGGTCGCCGTGGGGTGCCGCTCCCGGGTCGGGGACCTGGCGCACCTGCTCCGGGACCTGGCCGCGGCCTGTCCGACGCACGAAAAGCCTTTGGTGGCGGTGACGGATCCGGCGGCCCACGCCGAGGCGGAGCGCCTGCCGGAAATGGCGAATCGATTGCTCGAGCCGGGGCCGCAGGGGCTCGTCGCCGCGGTCACCGATGCGACCGACGCCCACTGCCTGGTCAACGGACTGGTCGGCGCGGTCGGGTTGGAACCGACCCTGGCCGCCGCGGGCAGGGGGCTGAGGATCGCCCTGGCCAACAAGGAGTCGCTGGTGGTCGGAGGATCCCTGGTGGCCGAGGCGGTGGCCGCCGGCGGAGCCGAGATCCTGCCGGTGGATTCGGAACACGCGGCCATCGCCCAGTGTCTTTCCGGCCGCCGGGAAGAGGAAATCGCCCGTCTGATCCTGACCGCTTCGGGTGGACCCTTCCGCCAGACCAGCGCTGAGGACCTGGCCGATGTCACACTCGAACAGGTCCTGAAACACCCCACCTGGAACATGGGACCCAAAATCACTGTTGACTCGGCGACCATGATGAACAAGGGGCTGGAGATCATCGAGGCCCACCATCTGTTCGGGTTGCCGTACGATGATATCGAGGTGGTGGTGCATCCCGGCTCCATCGTCCACTCCCTGGTCGAGTTCGTCGATGGCGCCCTGCTGGCCCAGCTGGGAACGCCGGACATGCGGATCCCCCTGCAGTACGCCATCAGCGGGGAAAAGCATTGGCCGCTGGAGACCGGCAGGCTAGATTTGCTGGAAACCGGATCCCTTCTTTTCGAAGCTCCGGATCCGGAGCGTTTCCCCTGTCTGCGTCTGGCCCGCGAGGCCGGCGCCGCCGGAGGGTCCGCGCCCATTGTCCTGAATGCGGCCAACGAGGAAGCCGTCGCGGCTTTGCTGGACCGCCGTATCCTGTTCGGGGATATCCCGAACATCATAGAAGATTGCCTGGCGGCCGAAGCGCCGGGCGAGGTTCCCGACCTCGCCACCGCTTTGGCTGTCGATAAACAAGCCCGCAGGACGGCCGCCGGTCATATCGACCGCCGGTCGGCCGCCGGCAAATGAGGTCGATTTGTCCAGCAGCCTGATCATCACGATTTTCGCCTTTCTGCTGACCCTGGGTCTTGTGGTCATCGTTCACGAGTTGGGGCATTTCCTGTTCTGCAAACTTTTCGGGATCTACGTGAAGACCTTTTCCATCGGTATCGGTCCCAAATTCCTGCGCAAGCGCTGGGGGGAGACCGAATACGTGCTGTCGGCCATTCCGTTCGGCGGCTACGTCAAGATGGCCGGCGAAGGGGTGATGGAGGAGATCCAGGATACCGGCACCTGGGAGGAACGAAAGTATCCCCTGGGAACCGAGGAGGGGAACGCCGAAGCCGCGGGCATCGACGATCATATCCCGCCCCACCGGCTGCTGCATTCGCGCCCCGCGTGGCAAAGGCTGCTGGTGTTCATCGCCGGCCCGCTGTTCAACCTGGTGCTTTCTTTCCTGCTGTACACGGGGCTGGTCCTCAGCAACGGTCTGCAGAACATTCCCTTCACCACGGTGGGCGAGATCCGCGCCGATTCCCCCGCCATGGCGGCCGATTTCCGGGCCGGGGATGAAATCCTGACGGTCAACGGCCGAACCGTGGAGAACTGGGGGGAGATCGAAAACGCCCTGGTCCCGGTGGAGCTGCGAAAAACCGGCGAGGTGCCGCCCTCGACAGTGGAAGTCCGGCGCGACGGCACGGTCGTGGACCTGGAACTCCAACCACTTTTCGATGGCGAGGCCGGCTACTGGACTCTCGGCCTGGAGGTCTGGAACACCACCGTCGGCCTGGTGAAACGGAACGGTCCCGCCGCGGATCTCGGCCTGCAGACCGGGGACGTGGTGCAGTCGGTGAACGGCAAGCCGGTGACCTCGTTCAGCGGCATCGCCCGCATCATCAACGACAACCCGGACGAGGAAATCGAAATCATCTGGCTGCGGGACGGCCAGGTCATGAGCGGGCTGGTGGTCCCCGAGCTCAAGGAAACCCAGCCGGGGGTCATGAAGGGGCGCATCTTCATGGAGCCCTTCTTCGCCTACGAAAAGGTCGGCCTGGGCACTGCCATGGTCATGGGTTACGAACGGACCATCGGGACCATCAAGATCACCGTGGGCGTGCTGCGGGATTTCGTGCTGCGCCGTCTGGGGCTGGACGCGGTCGGCGGTCCCCTCAGGATCGGCCAGGCCGCCGGGGAGATGTTGAGCTGGAGTTTTTCGCACCTGATGTACTTCGTCGCCTTCTTCTCCATCAACCTGTTTTTGCTGAACCTGATGCCGATTCCGGTCCTGGACGGAGGGCATGTGCTGTTCCTGCTGGTTGAAGTGGCCCGGGGCGGCAAGCCGGTGCCGGAAAGGCTGCAGGCGATCGCCACGCAGGTGGGCCTGATCATCCTGCTGCTGTTCATGACTTTCGTGGTCGTGCTCGATGTCTGGAAGGTGACCGGGCACTAGTTCCCGGTGCCGGCGCCATCCCCGTCCGCGGGGTTCGGCTCCGGCGCGAGGGGAACCGGATCCGGGAGCGGCCTGGTCAGCCTCTCGAAACCGGACGAGGCTCTCAGGGAATCCTGTTCGGCGGCCAGCACGCGGCGCAGCAAGGCGGCCACGGCCTCGGAGCGGAGGGGTTCGTCCGGAGCCCCGGTCAGGGTCAGGTCCAGGGAGCTGTCGCCCCAGGCGGCAGCCAGGGAATCAAGGAGCGCGTCACCGGCGGCACGGTCCAGGAGGGCCACGGTCTTGGCCCGTTCGAGGATGACCATGCGCTCCACAAAGACGAATTCGCCCGCGGAAAGGTCTTCCAGGGTCAACGGCGGTTCGTTCTTTTCGCATCCTGCCGCCGGCAGCAGGCAGGCCAGCAGGAGCGGCAGGTACAGGCGGCGGTAAGAGGTTTTTGTCGTCATGGCCGTTTTCCCCGGTCAAGGTTCAAGGTGACGGTCGCCGGTGGCCAAACGCGGCTCCGGTCTGGGGATCAAGGGGCGAACTGCTGCCGCCGCGAACCCGAAAAAGGACATTACATCAGCCACCCGGTTTTTCCACGACTTTTACCGGAGTGGGCTGGAGACGGAGCAGGGATTTGAAAACAGGCGAGACGCCAGACAACGGATTGCGGATACCGGCCTGGAGCCGTGGTGTCCGCTTTTTTGTCTGCGCCCTGTGCCTGCTGGGTTCCGCGGTTGGTGTTGCCCTCGCCGACGAGGAGCTGGACTACGGACTGGAAACCCATCGGCTGGCCCGGATCGAGATATCCGGCAACACAACCTACTCCTCCGGCGAACTCAAGAAACTGCTGCGGATCCAGGAGGCGACCTGGACGCGTCCCCTGCACATCGCCAAATACCGTCCCCATCTGGTGGACACCCAGGTCGGTCTGCTGGAAACGTTCTACCGCAACCGGGGGTTCCATCAGGTTTCCGCGAACCTCGATTCCATCTCCACGGTGGTCCAGGAAGGGGATGTCCTGCACATCTCCATCGACGAGGGGCCGCGCACCATCATCAGCCGGGTCGCCTTCGAGGGAAACGGTCCGGTCTCTGAAAGCAGGTTGCGGGAGGTTCTGCGCCTGGTCGAGGGGCAGCCCGCGCCGGCGGACCTGAATGCCTTCGGCGGGGACATCTACGCCATCCGCGATCTGTACCGCAACGAAACCTATCTCGACGCCACCGTCCGTCCGTCCATGATGATAGAGAAAGTTCCCGGCGGCCCCGGTTACCAGGCGTATGTTTCCTACTTCATCAGGCCGGGGCAGGCCTACACCGTGGGTGAGATCAGGCTGGCCGGCAATGTCTCCACCCACGACAACCTGCTGACCCGGGAACTGGTGATCGCCGAGGGCCAGCCCCTCTACTGGCAGCTGGTCGAGGATTCGCGGCGGCAGTTGCTGGCCACCTCCCTTTTCCGGGATGTGACCATCGTGCCCGTGGCGGTGGACACGACCAGCGGGCAGGCCGACCTGGTGGTCAGGGTCATCGAGCGCAAGCCCGCCTTCTACGAGTTCGGCGTTGGGGTGGGGAGCCTGGAACGGATCCGGGTCCTGGCCGCCTGGGGGCACTACAACCTGTGGGGGACCGGGCGTCGTTTCCAGATCCGCACCCGCGGTTCGTGGAACGTGGAGGATGTGGTCGGCAACCCCATCCGGTTCGATCAGGGGCAGATCAACTACCGGGTCGACGCCCAATACGTGAATCCCCACATCCGTAATAGTCGCTTCAGTTTCGACCTCGACCTTTACACAAAACGTGAAACCCGCGGCGAGTCGGGCCTGAACATGGTCAGCCACGGTTTCAACGTGGGTTCGACCTGGAAGGCCAGCCGCCGGGTGACCAACAACGCCTATTTCGGCCTGAAGGTCACTTCGCCCACGGTCCATCCCCACGCTCCGGACAGCCTCAAGGTCCGTTTCGAGGAACTGGGCGGCACCACGGATCAGACGCGTTCGATCAACTGGGCCATCTACATCGATCACCGGGACGACCTATTCCGGCCGACCCGGGGCATGTACACCGTGGTGACGGCCAAACTCGCCGGCGGCTTGATGGCCGGCGATTTCAGTTTCTTCAAGTGGTCGACCGCTTGGCACAACTACCATCGGACCCCCATCGGGGGCACGCTGGCCCTGCGGTTCATGGCGGGCGGAACCCGGCCCTACGGGCGGTCCCTGGACAGGGGGCCGGACGGGGTGCCCTACGACGACCGGTTTTTCGCCGGGGGATCCTCGACCGTCCGCGGTTACCGGCACAATTCCCTGGGACCGCAGGTCACCGACCAGGACGAACTCGATCGTCTCAACTACTCTTCGGACGTGCTGCTGCCGGACAATCCCGCCCGTGGCGGCAACTACCTGATGCTGACCAACGTGGAATGGCGTTTTCCCCTTCCGGTGCTGCGGCGCTGGAAATTCTCGAGCGTTTTCTTCTTCGAGGGCGGTAATGTCTGGGCCCAGTTGAGGGATGTCCGGATGCGCGGTTTCCGCCTGTCCTCCGAACCGGGTGATCCCCAGGATCAGGCGTCGACCAAGGATTGGGATTACCGTTACAGCTACGGGACGGGGATCCGCTTCGACACGCCTTTCGGACCGGTGCGTGTGGATGTGGGTTTCCCCCTGAAGCGCGTGCGTTATGTCAGTGAAACCCGTGACCTCCAGGATCCGAAGATCCTGTGGCATTTTTCCCTGGGGTACCCGTTCTGATGCGTTTGGTCAGACCACAGAAACTGCCTCTTATGGTCGCCTGGGTGGTGATCGCCGGGGTGATCTACTGGCTGGGATCCCATCCCAACCTGGTCGCTCCCTATGGCTCGAACCTGGTCAGCCGCCATCTGCTGCGGATCGAGGGCGGGGGCCTGCGGGTCCGGGACTTCCGCGTGCGGGCCTTCGAGGGGCTGGACCTTTACGGAGTGTCCCTGACCCTGCCCGGCAAATCCGGCGGCATGACCCTGATGTCGGCCGATACGGTGACCGTGGATTTCAAGCTCCAGGAGGCCCTCGGTGCGGTGCCCCACCTGCGCCGGGTCGTCGTGACCAGTCCCGAGATCTATTCCATGGCCGGCAACGACACGACCAGCGGCGATGACTCCGGCACCATCGACCTGAAGTTGCCCTCCCTTTTGATCGAACACCTCGTGGTGCGGGACGCCTTTCTCGAATTTTCCGATTCCGGCGGCCGCCTGGAACAAAGGCTTCCCGACATCGATTTCCGGGGCAGGGTGCGGACCGGAAACGAAGTGCGGGCCGTCCTCCGCGGCCTCGACGCGGACTGGGAGACCCATGAAAGCAGGCTGACCGGAATCAGGGGCGAGGTTACGGTCGGCCCCGAGGGGATTGAAGTGGCCGGCCTGGGCGGGTTCCTGAACGAGCATCCCGTCAAGGTGGACGGGGGGCGGCGCTGGGACGGGGATCTGGATATCGCGGTCACCGGCAGGGGTGTCTCGGTGGCCGAGGTCGAGAGCCTGATCGACCAGACCCTCGGCTTCAATGCGGCCGGGGATATCGAGGGCACCTTCAGGAAAGAGGGAGACCTCGTTTTCTACGAGGGCGAATTCGGCGGTGAACTGGAGGGCTACCAGGTTCAGGACCTGACCGGGCGTGCGACCATCAGTTCAGCAGAGGTCCTGTTGGAGGACATGGAGGGCATCATCAACGAGGCCGGGTTCCAGGGTGGAGGCAGGTTCGATATCAGCAACGATCTGTCCGTCACCTTCGCTCTGGAAGGGGATGTCTGGGATGTCGACCTGGCCGAGGGCCTGGTTCCCGGTGAGGGTGAAATGCCCCGCACCGATGGCGTGGGCCGGTTGCGGATCGAGCACAGCGACTACCCCGAATGGACGCGGGTTTCCGGCGTGCTGAACGACGGGTTCATTGAATTCATGCCGTTCGACACCTGCTACGTGGAAGTCGTCGCCACCGGTGATTCCGTGTTCTTCAACCGGGTCGAAATCATGTACGGAAACCTTCACGGCATGCTGGAGGGCGCTGCCGATACGGCGGACAATTTCGACGGTTACGTGAGCGTCAACTCCGAGAACATCAATGCCCTGCCGCCGGACTGGAACTGGCCGCCGACCACCGGCCGTCTGAACGGGCAAGGGGCGGTGGCCGGACCCCTGGACGCCCTGGTCTTCGAGGGATGGGTCAACCTCTACCAGTTCGGTTTCGGAGCCCTGGGCGCGGGTTCCGGGGAAGTGGCCCTGGTTGTGGAGGATCTTCTGGGCGCCCAGATCATCACCGCGGGCGTGGACGGCCGGGACTTCTCCATCGGCGGGGTCCCCTTCGGGGATTTCAGTCTGTGGGGATCGGCCGGCCCGACCAGTGCCCGGGTCGATTCCTTCCGGACCGATCTGGGCGATACGAATATCTTCCTGCGCTTCCGGGCGGATTACGCGGATTCGGTCAGCGAACTCCAGGTGGATGAATTCCAGGTCGATCTGGAAGGGACCCTCTGGGCCATCGACGAACCGGTGGATTTTTCCGTGGGCGGCGGCCATTTCTGGCTGCCGGGAATGCGGCTGTCCTCGGACCAGGGCGCCCTGGTCGTCAACGGCCTCTATGAAAAGGACCAGGTCGTCGCCGGCAGTCTGCAGTTGGAAAGCTTCGACCTCGCCCTGCTGAACCCCTTCATCAGGACCGAACACGAGCTGGCCGGACGCATGACCGCCGACGTCGTGGTCGGCGGCGAACCCGCCTCGCCCCAGGTGAACCTGACGGCCGACCTGGTGGACGCCCCCTTCACCCTGGCCGATGTTCATTCCATGCACGTGATCGCGGGCTTCAACGAGGGCGCTGTGGATTTCGAGGAACTCGACCTGCGGAGCAATTTCGGCCGGGTCACGGGGAAGGGGACGGTGTCGAATCCGGGTGCGGGGTTCGACGAATACTGGGCCGGGTCGGCCCTGGACCTGGACCTGACGATACATGAGGGCGACTGGGCCTTCCTCGACCAGTTCGCCCTGCCCGCCCTCGATCGTTTGGCGGGTCTTTTCGAGGGTGACCTGCAGGTTGCCGGAAGTGTCCGGGATCCCTTGATCACCGGTAAGGTTCATAGTGCGCCCTTTAACATCCACTGGCTCCATCTTGACGAACTCGCCAGCGACATCCAGGTCGACAGCCGGTCGATGGTCCTGGGGGACATGGCCGGCCACAAGAACGACCTGACGTTGACCGGCCGGATCGAGATTCCTCTGGTCCTGGACCTGATCAGTGAACCGACCTCGCCGCCGGACGGGCCCTTTTTCATGCAGCTGGACATTCCCTGGGGCAGCAATCTGGCTCCGCTGGCCCAGGCCACCAACGCCTTCATCACCGCCAGCGGGACGGGCGGGGCCCATGTTGTCGTTTCCGGTCCCCTGGAGCATCCCCTTTACCAGGGAACGGTGGAAATCGATAACGGGGGCTTCGTCCTGCGGAACCTGCAGGAGGTCTATCACAAGGTTTCCGCCGAAGGCATCCTGCGCGGCGACGAATTGAAGGTGTTCAATATCCGGGGCAAAGAGGGTCTGCGCGGCAGTTTCACCGGCGAGGGGCAGGTCCTGTTCCGGGGTCTGGAGATGGAGTCCTTCGACATCCAGCTGGACCTGGACCGGTTCCTGGTCGCCTCCATTCCCGATCTGGCCGTTGTGGTCAGCGGGCGAGGTGGGCGTTTGACCAGTGTGCCGGTGGGGCCGGACAGCACCCTGGTCCCCAAGTTCAGCGGTCGCCTGGAGGTCATGAAGGCCCGTTACGTGGGCAACTTCAGCGAAAACAACGGCGGAAACGATCCCCTGCAGGCCACCGTCGCTCCCGATTGGCTGGCGGATCTGCGCCTGCACGCCCAGCCGCGGGTGGCCACCATCATCAACCGCGAACTCGAATTGTACATGGGGGGCGATCTGGATCTGATCCGCACCGAAGGGGGGCTTTACCTGCGGGGATCCCTGGACGTTAATTCGGGTCGCCTGATCGTCTTCAACAACAATTTCGAGGTGCAACGGGGCCGGTTGGATTTCAGCCGGGAACTGGGTTTCGATCCCCGGGTCGATCTGGACGCGGAAACGAAATACCGCCTGCGCAGCCAGCACTCGAGCAACAGCATCATCGAGGTCATCGGGGTGCACGTCTCCGGTCCTCTGTCCGGTCCGGACATCCAGTTCTCGTCCGACCGCGGTTATTCCCGCGAAGCCATCCAGCGCATGCTGCTGGGACTCGAGCCCCACGCCACGCCCGAAGGGGATTCGGGGCGGCTGGCCAACACTTCGATCGCCGCGGGCTTCAACATCATCGAACGGGAAATCGCACGCGAACTGGACATCTTCGACACCTTCGAGATCGACCAGATCCAGCGCCAGCGCGAGACCGGCGATACGGGTCTGGATCCGCTGATCGGCGTGGGCAAGTACATCGGCAGCGATCTGTACCTGAAATACGCCCAGGGCATCCGGCAGGACGACCGCGATTTCATCGTCGAGTACCAGATCAACCAGCACCTGCTGCTGCAGTCCGAGATCAGGCGCCGCATCGACGAGAACCAGGGGGAGTCGACGTACAACCTGGATCTCAAGTACCGGTTCGAATATTAGGCTGGGCCTTTGGAACCGTGTGGCTGAATTATCCAGCAAGGATAACCAAATGGGAAAAACAGGTGCCCCCGGGGGCACCTGTTTTTGATGTCTGGACTGTCCTCAAGTGTCAGACGTTATTTCAGGAGTGCCACTTTTTTGACGGTCACTTCTTCGCCGGTTGTGAGCTTGGCGAAATAGATACCCGACGCCGCGCCGACTCCCGATTCGTCGACCCCATTCCACTCGTATGTATGCACCCCAGGTCCCAGGGTGGCCGCCTTGACCAAGTGGCGGATCAAGCGTCCACGCACATCGAAGATGTCCATGCTGGCGGTCTGGGGGGAGGCCAGGGTGAATGATAGCTTGGTACTGGGGTTGAAAGGGTTGGGTGCCGCACTCAGGGTCAAGCGGGTCGAATGGACCGGGACTTGTGAAGGCTGCGGCAGGCAGGGCTTCAGACTGATCGAGATCGAGTTGGAGTAATTGCTGGCAATCAAATAGTCTCCAAAAACTGCTACTTGTCCTTGTGTACCCCCGACAAAAGTCGATCCGAGATAGACCATGTCATGGGGATCGGAAATGTCCCAGGCCATAACCCCTTCCAAGCCGGTGGCAACGTACAGGACGTTGCCGTCTATGGTCATGCCGGAAGGGAAATCGGGTACTTGGTGGAACCGCATCAATTGGGGATTCGACCTGTCGGAAACATCGACCACGAAGATCCCGGCCGGTTCGATTCTGCTCATCACAAACGCCAAGTCTCCATGCATAACTATTTCGGTTATATGGCCCGGAAAATAGCACGATCCGGATTTATACGGATTGGCGGGATCCGTCAGGTCCACCACCTCCACGCCCATTCCGAAAGTTCCCGAGACGGCAAAGCCGGGTCCGGCCGCCCAGCCGAAACCCCATGTGAAATTCCTTGAGCCAACCAACTGGGGGTCGGAGGGGTTCGCGAGATCGAATACCTGTAGGGGAGTCTGGGTGAGCAGGAGATTGGCTGATATGGCCAACTCTCCAATACCATCAGGAGTTGGTACTGTCAGTCCGAGCTGAGGATTTTCTGGATCGGTGATGTCGATGACCTGGATTCCCTGTTCGCCGTCATGACGGTACCTGGCATAGGCGGTTTGGCCGTGCAGCTGAATGCCGTCAAAGGTTCCGGGTCGATCCAGAAAACACGTTACCGAGGGGTTGATCGGGTCGGCGACATCCATTACCAGGATTCCATCAGGTGAGGGCAGATAGGCATAATGGCCGGCAATCTCGATTTCCGGATAGGTGGAGGAGATTCTTTTCCAGGCCAAGGTGAAGTCCGGAAACTGGAAGGATAAATCCACGATCAGAAGGCCGAATACCGTGCTTGCCACATACCCAAGTCGATCCGAGATGAAGAGTGCGTTCGCATTGTTTGGGACTTCCACGACATCCTTGATCACGAGATCATCCGGTGCGGCCATGTCGAGCTGGATCAATCCTGCTGAGCTGGCGGCAACCCACAGGTCCCCGTCATTTACAGTTAAGTCCTTGGCACAATCGAGAAGAGGCAGAGACCCTATGATCGCAGGGTGGGCAGGGTCGGCGATGTCCAGGGTATAGAGGTTGTATTCGTAATCTCCCGCAAACAGGTGGTTGCCATGGACCAGGACCGAGGCGGGGCTTCCCGCCAAGGAGACGCTGTGAACAATGACGGGATTGTACGGGTCGCTTACATCCGCAACGTCGATGCTCTTATTGCTGTTGGCGATATATGCAAAGCTGCCCGACAGGGAAACTTTATTGCTTGAGTTAGGAGTGTCCAGAAACCCGATTGGAAGGGGCAGGGCCGGATCTGAAATGTCCACGATGAACATGCCGGATTTTCCCCCTGACAAATATGCCAGGGACCCGGAGATTTCCACGTCACGGATTCCATTGGCGAATACCATGCTTGAAGCAAGGAAAGGCGTGGCTCCGGGCGTGATGTCGAAAATCTTGAGGCCCTCGGTACTGGATGCGACAAATGCGAAGTTTCCCTCCACAACGATATCCGACTTGTAACCGCTGCATTGGAGGGTATCGGTTACAACCGGAAGAGTGGGATCGGAGGCATCGTATACGAATACTCCCGACTCGGAATTGCCCAGGAGAACCCTTTCCCCGGACTTGGCCACGGAATGGGACCATGGGTTCGCCGAATAGGGCGAAATGACCTGGGGATAGGCGGGCAGGTATTCCATGCAGTCCTGGGCCTGGGCCGTTGGCCCCAAACCGAGCAGAATCAATAAGAAAACCAGGGATTTCAGGGCATTTCGCCCATGCGTTAACGATTTCATCATTCCAACCTCCATTAGATAAAGAAATGGTATACAACAAATTATTCAGCATGACCTGTTCCCCCATCACCTGAACTGGGAATTGGAAAGCAACTATCATTCCTAAAATGTTTTTTTTTAAGGGCTTACGTGTGATCGACAGGCTGGGGTTGCCACTTCGGGCATTTGGTGGCATTGTTCCCCGGTTTCCAATCGTTCCCCATACAAGCCTGGAGCACCGTGAACGACATCCTCGATAAATTGAACGACGCCCAATCCGCGGCGGTGACGGGCCCGGACGGCCCGGTCCTGGTGGTCGCCGGCGCCGGCAGCGGCAAGACCCGCGTCCTGACCACCCGCGTGGCCTGGCTGATGGCCGAAAAGGATGTGTACGCCGGCGAAATCCTGGCCTTCACCTTCACCAACCGGGCCGCCAAGGAAATGAAGGAGCGCGTGGCCAACAGCCTGGACGGCCGGGACGTGCCCTTCTGGATCGGCACCTTCCACGCCACGGGGCTGAAGATCCTGCGGGCCGACGGGGCGCACATCGGCATCCAGCCCGGATTTTCCATTTTCGACACCGACGACAGCAAGCGCCTGCTCAAGCAGGTCATGGCGGACCTGAACATCGACCCTAAACAGTTCACGCCCAATGCCACGCGGTCGGTGATCAGCAAGTGGAAGAACGACGACCTGGACCCGGCAAAAGCCAAGTCGCTGGCCCGGTCGTTCGTCGACGAGAAATACGCCGCCATCTACGAGGGGTACCAGGCCGCCCTGGTCAAGTGCAACGCCCTGGACTTCGACGACCTGATCCTGCGCACGGTGCATCTGCTGGAGCAGGTCGAATCGGTGCGCCTGAAGTACGCGCAAAAATTCCGGCACGTCCTGGTGGACGAGTTCCAGGACACGAACCCGCTGCAGCTGGTCCTGGTCAAGCTGCTGACCTGCGTGCACGGCAACCTGTTCGTCGTCGGGGACGACGACCAGTCCATCTACTCGTGGCGTGGCGCGCGCATCGAGAACATGCTCAACTTCGAGGAGTACTTCCCCGGCGCGGTCACCTTCCGGCTGGAACAGAACTACCGCAGTTCGGGCAACATCCTGAACGCAGCCAACGAGGTCATCGCCAACAACAAGCAGCGCAAGGGCAAGAACCTGTGGACCAGCGGCGGCGACGGCGACAAGCTTACCGAAGAGGAATTCTTCGACGACGAGGACGAAGCGGCGCGGCTGGTTGACATCATCCGGGCCGAGACAACCGCTGGCATGTCACGCGGCGACGTGACGGTGCTGTACCGGACCAATGCCCAGTCCCGCGTGCTGGAAGATGCGCTGAGAAGGGCCTCTCTCGCCTACCAGATCGTCGGCAGCCTTCATTTCTACGAGCGCAAGGAAGTGCGCGACCTGATGGCCTACCTGAAACTGGTGGCCAATCCCGCCGACCAGATCTCGATCCAGCGCGTGATCAACGTGCCCAAACGGAAGATCGGCGACACCACGGTGAAGCGGTTGGTCGCGCTGGCGGCCCGCGATGAATTGACCCTGGGTGAAGCCGCGGACCGGGAAGGCCTTCTGGAGCAGGAAATCGCGCCCGCGGCCTGCAAGCGGGTGCGCGCCTTTTTCGAAATGGCCGTCCGGTGGCGCCTGCTGGCCACCACGGGCGAACCGGTTCACGAGATCCTGACCCGGATCATGAAGGACATCGGCTACGAGGGGTATCTGGAAATGGACGACCCCGAAACCGCTGGCACCCGCAACGAGAACGTGGCCGAGCTGGTCAACGCCGCCGCCAGCTTCCATGAATCCTCCGGTGGCGGTACCCTCGACCAGTTCCTCGAGCAGGTGGCCCTGGTGGCGGATCCGGACACCATCACCGACGGGGAAGGGGTGGTGCGGCTGATGACCATCCACACCGCCAAGGGCCTGGAATTCCCGGTGGTGGTGATCACCGGCTGCGAGGACGACATCCTGCCGCACATCAACAGCGCCGAGGACGAGCACGGACTGGAAGAGGAGCGCCGCCTGTTCTACGTGGCGATGACCCGGGCCGAAAAAAGGGTCTACCTGCTGCACGCCGCGCGCCGCCGCCGCTTCGGCACCTGGCAGGACAGCCTGCCCTCGCGGTTCCTGGCCGAGGTTCCCGACGGCCTGATCGAACGCCGCCACCTGGACTCCCGCAGCACCTTTACCAAACCGGTGGCCCGCAGCCTGTTCGGTGGTGGCGGGGCGCAGCCGAAGCGCCATGCCGAAACCGGCAGCCGGCGGTCGTCACCGTCCCGGCCGGTCCATCCCGGTGAGTGGGGCCGCCGCACCCCGAAGCCCGCCGTGCCTGCCCCGGACGCGGACTGGGTCGATGAAGTCGTGCAGGACGCTCCCTTCTATGAGGGGCAGACCGTGTCCCACGGTATTTTCGGATCGGGTGTGGTCAGCCGGGTGGAAGGCCACGGCGACGACATGATGGTGACCGTCGATTTCCACGAAGCCGGACGCAAGCACATCAATCCACGTTTCGCGCCTCTGGTACCGGTGGATTGATCGCGGAACCGCCGCAACGGCTGTGCTCCGGGAGCGCTAGTCCAGCAAGGTGAGTTTGCGGACCGCGCGGGCCCCTTCGGCCGTGAATTCCACCCAGTAGACACCGGCCGCCAGGCGGCCCGAGCCTCCGGCGAATGGCCAGCTCCAGACGTGGGGCTCGGAGGCGGGATCGTCGCTCGGGCCAGTGGCTGCAAGGGTGCCCAGATCCGCCTCATGGATAAGCCGGCCTCTCATATCGTACAATTTGGCAATGGTTTTCCTGTTGGATGTCAAGTAGATCCTGAATTCGGCGCCCGCCGTGGTTACGGGATTGGGCCAGGGACCGGCCACCTGCAGGACCGGCGGAGGGGCCGAACCGGTCCGCATCAACACCAACCCTTCGGGGTCCACGGAAACCGAATCGACCGGGCAGGAGGGCGACCAGGTAAAAGTCTCTTCCCTCCGAGTGAGAAACACGATACCGGACAAGGAATCGCAGGAGGTGTGAACCACCACGGGCACGGCCATCTCGAAGACCGGGTCCTGCTGCTGGGTGAAGGTGACCCGGACCCCGTGGTCGCTCCCGCCGCGGCGCACGGGTTCGCTGCGGGTCCGGAGCACCGGCACGGCGGACGTGTCCAGCCAGGGGTCGAAAAATCCGTCCAGGTTCCGCCCGGCGGCGGCTTCGGCATGGGCGATCATGTCCGCCAGGTTGACATTGCCCAGGACCAGACCGGGGGCCGTCGCGTAGTTGGCGAGGAACTCCTCGAAGGCGGGCCGGCCGATCAGCATCCGGAGCAGGTGCAGAACCCAGGCACCCTTGTCGTAGATCAGCGTGTTGGGCAGGATGGGATCCGGGTCGCTGAGCACACCGTCGTTCACGAACAGCTCGGGGTGCCGCTCGGGGCCTATCTGCCGCATGAAATCCCGGTACGCCTCGGGACCCGCCGTGTGCTCCACCCACAGCGCCTCGAAGTAGCGGGCGAAACCCTCGTTGAGCCAGATATCCGCCCACACCGCCGGGGTCAGGCTGTCGCCGAACCACTGGTGCGCCAGCTCGTGGATCACGACCAGTTCGAACCGGTGGTCCCCGGTCAGGACGATCGGACTGAGGCTGGTCGCGGTCTGGTGTTCCATCGAGCCGAACCATTTGAATTCGGCCTGGGCGTACTTTTCGCCGGTGAAGGGGTAGGGGCCGGCCAGCACGGTCATGAAATCCATCATTTCGCAGGTGGGGGCCAGGTCGATTTCCGCCTTGGCCAGATCCTGGGGGAAAACGTGGAAGTCCAGATGGACCGGCGCCCCGTCGGTGACGGAACATTCCTCGCTCCAGGATACGTAGTTGGTGGCCGCAAGGGAGACCAGGTACACCGCGATGGGATATTCCTCGCGCCAGGCGAAACGGCGCAGGCCGGGTGACGGGACATCCTCGAGCAGGAGGGTGCCGTTGGAAATCAGCTGCAACGTATCGGGAACGGTGGCCCGCAGGCTAACCAGGGCCTTGTCCGCGGGATGGTCCTTGCAGGGCCACCACGAATGGGCGGACCAGGGCTGGTTCTGGTTGGCGATCATGGGCATGTCGTCGGTCAGGTCGTCGGGCGTGCCGTTGTCGTGGCTGCGGAACATCAGGCCGCTGTTGAAATTGCCGTGGGGCAGCGGACGGCCGTGCCAGCGGACGATCAGGGTTTCCGCCCGGCTGGTGGCCAAAGGTGCAGCCAGCGCCACCACCAGACTGTCTCCCTGGTGGGTGAACGCAGCCTCGCCGCCCCGGAAGGTGATGCCGTCACAGACCAGGTTGTCCACCAGGTCCAGGCGGATGTGGGTCAGTCCGTCCGCCAAGGCGGTCAGGCCGATGTCCACCGATCCGCTGAGCGACCTGCTGTCGGGAATCAGTTCGAGATCCAGATCGTAGCTCTGGACATCGTAGCCGCGGTCCCCTGCGGGGGGCGGGGGAAAATCCGCGGCTGTTTTGGCGGTTGAAATAGAAGGGTCGCCGACTTGTCGTTCCACCGGCAGCCGGCATTTGGCGGGGCTGGGTTCGGGAGAGGTGACGGCCCCTGCTCCGGTGGCCATTCCGGTGGAAACCGCGGTCAGGATCGCTACCAGATGGAACAGGAATATCCGCATGGAAAATGATTTCATTCGCGGTCGCGGCCGCATTTCCAGCAGGCGTCGTAGCTGCCGTCGATCTCTTCGGAACAACCGCTGCAGATCCAGGTCCCGGTCGTGGTGGCCACGGCCTTCGAGTTCAGGAATTCCCGGGCTTTTTCAAGTTCCTGGTCGGGAACGTACAATTTGACGCCGGCCTGCAGGTCGAGATGGGGTCTCATGCCGCCACAGTTGTCCTTTTCCAGGACCACGTTGATGCCGAGGGCTTCCAGCCGCCCTTTGGCGATCTGGGCTTCGATTTCGTTGGTGTAGGTTTCCAGACGTGTCATTCCGTCACGCATGAAGGATTCCTCCCTGATGTTGGGATCTATCAGCTCATCATTAGAATACCACGGATAATGCCGCCGGCAAAGCCCCGCCCTTGCGGCGGGGACCTTTCCAAGCGACAATGGGTCGGTACATTTTGCTGTTGTTTCCGCCCCGCGGGAACCCATTCAAGCCGGAGGTAATCTCTTGAGCCGACGCGATCCCCATTCCTTCAGCGACCTGTCCCAGGGCAGGGTCACCAGCATGGACCTCGATCTGAACGTGGATTTCTCTTCCAGCCGTATCGAAGGCACCGCCACGCTCAAACTCGAGTCGGCGTCGTCCGGGCCCCTGGACCTGGACACGAGGGATCTCGAGATCAGGGGCGTCGCCGATGTCGCCGGAAACTCCCTGGAGTGGGAGATCGCCGAGAAGGACGATATCCTGGGCTCGTGCCTGCGGGTCAATCTGACCGGAGCGTCGGATTCCTTT
Organism: Candidatus Krumholzibacteriota bacterium; assembly: GCA_039714075.1. Lineage (GTDB taxonomy): Bacteria > Krumholzibacteriota > Krumholzibacteriia > LZORAL124-64-63 > LZORAL124-64-63 > JAGLCY01. The sequence goes on from JBDLKA010000002.1 coordinate 85,355, forward strand.
ACCATCGATTACGCCACCAGCCCGACGGCCAGCGCCCTGCAATGGCTCGAGCCCGCGCAGACCGACGGCGGCAAACATCCGTACCTGTTCAGCCAGTGCCAGGCCATCCATGCCCGCAGCGTCATCCCCTGCCAGGATTCCCCCCTGGCGCGGTTCACCTTCACCGCCAGAATGACCGTTCCCGAGGATCTGACCGTGGTCATGGCCGCGGCTCCGGGCCAGGCGGCCGCGGGTGACAAGCCCGGCACCCGCAGCTTCAGTTTCGAAATGCCCCAGTCCATTCCGCCGTACCTGTTCGCCTTCGCGGTGGGGAACATTGTTTCCGAGGATCTGGGCCCGCGTTCCCGAGTCTACACCGAACCGGAAACCCTGGAAAAATCAGCCTGGGAATTCGCCGACGTCGACAAGATGCTGCTGGCGGCCGAGGATGTGTTCGGTCCCTACTTGTGGGATCGCTTCGACTTCCTGGTGATGCCGGGGTCCTTTCCCTACGGTGGGATGGAAAATCCCCGCCTGACCTTCCTGACCCCGACCCTGCTGGCGGGGGACCGGTCCCTGGTCAACGTCCTGGCCCACGAGCTGGCCCACAGCTGGACCGGCAATCTGGTCACCAACGCGACCATGGACGATTTCTGGCTCAATGAAGGGTTCACCGTCTGGGCCGAAAGGCGCATCCTGGAAAACCTGGACGGCCAGGAGGCCAAGTCCCTGGCGGCGGCCATCGGGCGCAACGGCCTGATGGAGGCCATGAACGCCTTCGGCATGGATTCGCCCTTCACCCAACTGGAGACCGACAGCAAGGGTGCCGATCCGGACGAATTCTACTCGCTGGTGCCCTACGAAAAAGGCTATCTGTTCGTGGCTCTTCTCGAACAGGCCGCCGGCCGGGAGAAGTTCGACGCCTTCATCAAGAAGTACATCAAGCACTTCAGCTTCACTTCCATCACCACCGCCCAGTTCGAGGAGTTCCTCAACGCCGAGCTGCCGGGAATTGCAGAAGAGGTCCGGGCTGAAGAGTGGATCCACCAGGCCGGCCTGCCGGACAACGCGCCGGTGTTCGCGTCCGAGCGCCTGGAGATGCTCCAGGGATCGGCCAAGGGTTGGTCCGACGGGGTCCGGCCCGATGTCGCCCAGGCCAAGGACTGGAGTCCCGAGGATTGGCAGATCTTCCTGCAGGCCCTGCCGCGCACCCTGCCCGGGGACGATTGCGCCTGGCTCGACGACAATTTCGGCCTGACCGGTCAGGGCAACAGTGAAATCCTCTGCAACTGGTTGATCATCGCCGTGGGCAGCGGATACGAGCCCGTTTTCGAGCGCGCACGTTCCTTCCTGGGCGAGGTGGGCCGGATGAAGTACCTCAAGCCCCTGTACACCGTCCTGTACGAAAACGAGAAAACGAAGGACATGGCCAAGGAGATCTTCGCCGCCAACGCCGGCGGGTACCATCCCATCGCCAGGGGCGGGATCGAAAGGATCATGGCGGGCTGACAAGCAGCTTCCTGTTCAACCGACAACCACTTCCCTGTCCTGGCCGGCGGAACGGTAGCAGGCGTCCACCACGCGCATCGTGGCCAGCCCGTCGGCCACGGTCACCGGAGGTGGGGTGCCTCCGCGTACCGCGGCCAGCCAGTCGGCCAGCAACGGCGGCAGGGTGGGAGAGGCCGCCGACACGTCGAACCGGTCCTCGTCCCTTCCGGTGCGCAGGATGATCCCGCCGTCGAGATAATCAGCCATGATCTGCCCCTCTTCTCCCACCAGTTCCAGCCAGCAGGCCCGGCTTTGGGTGTATTTGCTGACCTCGAAATGGGCCCAGCAGCCGTCGGACATGACGGCGCGCGCCAGGAACAGGTCCTCGACCACGGGATTTTGAATACGGGCCTGCCGGGAATCCACGGTCACGAATTCCGCCCCGGTCAGGTGCCGCGCCAGATCGAAGATGTGGACCCCCGTCAACAGGACGGATCCGCCCACGGTCTCGGCCGCATTGCGCTGCCAGGCAAGCGTGGTGGGGGCCAGGCGCTGGGCGAGCCGCACGAGATGAACCCGGCCCAGACTTGGCAGCAACTCGCGCACTTTCATGATCACGGGGTTCCACCGCAGGGCCTGGGCGACCATGAGCGGGTGCGCCGCCGCCTGGTCCAGCGCCACCAATTGTCCGGCCTCCGCCAGCGTCCCGGTCATGGGTTTTTCCAGCAGGAGGGGCTTGCCCGCCGCCAGCACGGCCGCGGCCAATTCGAAATGTGAAGAGGGCGGTGTGCAAACGACCACACCGTCAACCTCCGGGTCCGCGATCAGGTCGGCGGGTGCCGCGTGGTAACGGCAGCCGAACCGGTCGGCCAGCTTTTGTCCTTCAGCGCGGGTGCGCCTGCACAGGGCCGTCACCGACATCCCGGGCACGTCGTTGCCCGCATGGCGCACATAGCGCTCGCCGTGGGCTCCGGCGCCGATCACTCCGAGGCGAAAATCCATGTCTGGTCCGTTTCTGGCAAAAAGCCCTTGCCGGTGCGGTCGCGCAGGGACGCGCGGCCGAACCCGGCAGTAGTCATCCTCCCGGAACGGATTCTAGCATGAATAATCTTTCAAGGAAAAACACTCCCCTGACGGCGGTGATCCTGGTGGGGGCCATCCTACTCCTGAATCAGGGCGGGGCGGCGCTCGCGGATACCGACGACCCGCTGATCATCAACGAGGTCCTGGCCGACCCGGCCAGCGACTGGGACGGTGACGGTGCCGTGGACTTCAAGAACGACGAGTGGATCGAGGTCCTGAACAACGGGACCGCTCCCATCGATCTGTCCGACTACTACCTGCGCGACATCCTGGGCGAGGAACCCCACCTCAGGCTTACCGGAGTCGTGGATCCGGGAGAGGCGGCGATCTTCTACGGTTCGGATGCGGTCGCCTGGCAGACGGAGATGGGTTTGACGACGTCGGGCCTCAGTCTCAACAACGGGGGGGACCTGATTCAACTGCTGCGGGAATACCAGGGGCCCGACGGTCCCGCCATGGAATTGATGTTCGCCATCTCCTACGACGACCACGAGGCCGAGGACGACCGCTCCTGCGGTTTCAACCAGGAAGTCAGCGATTGGATCCTCTTCGACGCCATGAATCCCTACGGCGGAGCGTTGGAACCGGTTGGCACGGGGTGCTCACCGTCCCCGGGCGACCCCAACCAGTGCCGGGGCCCCGTGGCCGTCGAAGCCCGCTCCTTCGGTGCCGTGAAGGCTGTTTTCCGCTGACCGTTATCCATCTTTCTTCTGCCGGGCCCACCCCGTGGCCCGGCATGCGGACGAGCCGGGAAAGGAGTCCCGGTTCGTCCTTTTTTTGGGGATTCGCACCGCAGCCTCGCCATGGGGGTTTTCCCGCCGTTCAAGGCCAAACCGGTTGATTTTTCTTTAATTATTGCCCTTGTTCCTGTAATCTGATTCGTCGTCGACAACCTGTTTCAAGGTCCCTGCCCCGGGGCTTTCCAGGAATCCCCAGGAGTTGAAATGCACCTCAATGAAAACCAGAAAATGATCCGGCAGATGGCCCGGGATTTTGCAAACTCCCGGCTGGCGCCCATCGCCCAGGAAATAGACAGGACGGGGAAATTCCCGGAAGCGACGGTCAAGGAAATGGGGGAACTCGGATTTCTCGGCCTGGCCGTCCCCGAAGCCTACGGCGGCGTGGGAGCGGATATGACCAGCTACGCCCTGGTGGTCGAAGAGGTGTCCCGGGTCTGCGGCAGTCACGGCCTGACCGTGGCCGCCCACAACAGCCTCGGCTGCTGGCCCATCGCGGCCATCGGTACAGACGAGCAGAAAAAACAGTTCCTGCCGCAGGCGGCCGCGGGCGAATCCCTGCTTTCGTTCGGCCTGACCGAAGCCGGGGCCGGCAGCGATGCCGGTGGAACGCGTTCCACCGCCGTCCGGGACGGTGACGACTGGGTGCTCAACGGCAACAAGATGTGGATCACCAATTCCCACTATGCCCACGCCCTGATCATCACGGCCAAGACCGACCCCGAAGCCAAGGGCAGTCACGGCATCAGCGCTTTCATCGTGCCCACCGACACGCCCGGTTTCACGGTGGAAAAGAAGGAAGACAAACTGGGCATGCGGGCTTCCGACACAGCGCCCCTGACCCTGGAGGACGTCAGGATTCCCGGCGACTACCTGCTGGGTAAGGAAGGCGAGGGTTTCAAGTACTTCATGATGACCCTGGACGGCGGCCGCATTTCCATCGCCGCGGTGGCCCTGGGGCTGGCCGTGGGCGCCTTTGAAACCGCCCGCGACTATGCCAAGGAGCGCGAGCAGTTCGGCCGTCCCATCGCCAAATTCCAGGCCATCGAATTCATGCTGGCGGACATGGCCACCCAGATCCAGGCCTCACGGCTTCTCACCTACGAGGCCTGCCGGCTGAAGGATGACGGCGAGGACTTCGGGCATCTGGCCGCCATGGCCAAGCTGCACGCCAGCGAAACGGCCATGTTCGTCACCGACAAGGCCATCCAGATCCTGGGGGGCTACGGTTACACCACCGAGTACCCCGTGGAACGAATGTATCGCGACGCCAAACTCTGCACCATCGGCGAGGGGACCAGCGAGATCCAGCGCCTGGTCATCGGCCGACGGGAACTGGCCGACTGAAAAGGAGACTGAAAGATGAGCAACCGATCCGTGATCTGCGCCGCCGTCCGCACCCCCATCGGCAGGTTCCAGGGCGGGCTGGCCTCCATGCGCGCGCCCCAGCTGGGCGCCCTGTGCGTCAAGGCCATCCTGGAGAAGACGGACCTCGACCCCGCCAAGGTGGACGAGGTGATCATGGGCAACGTCTGCCAGGCGGGACTGCAGCAGAATCCCGCGCGGCAGGCCTCCATTTTCGCCGGAGTGCCGGCTTCCGTCAGCGCGATGACCATCAACAAGGTCTGCGGGTCGGGTCTGAAATCCGTGGCCCTGGCCGACCAGGCCATCCGCGCGGGGGACAAGGAGTGCGTCATCGCCGGCGGGTTCGAGAACATGAGCCAGATTCCCTACGCCCTGCTCAAGGCGCGTGACGGCCTGCGCCTGGGCGACGGCAAGGTGACCGACCTGCTGGTCCACGACGGCCTGTGGGACATCTACAACAACTACCACATGGGCATGACCGCCGAGTGGGTGGTCGATACCTACAAGGTCAGCCGCGAGGACCAGGACGCCTACGCCGCCCGCAGCCACCAGCGCGCCGTCGCCGCCTGGGAGGCGGGCAAATTCGACGCCGAGGTCGTTCCCGTGGAAGTGCCCCGGCGCAAGAAGGATCCGGTCGTCGTCGCCCGGGACGAGGGCCCCCGGGGCGATGCCTCGGCCGAGGGGATGGCCAAGCTGCGGCCGGCCTTCAAACGGGACGGCGGGACCGTCACCGCGGGCAACGCCTCGTCCATCAACGACGGCGCGGCCGCCCTGCTGATCTGCAGCGAGAAATTCGCCAAGGCCAACGGCCTGCCCATCCGCGCCTACATCGAAGCCGCCGCCACCGGCGCCGTCGAGCCCAACGAGGTGATGATGGCCCCGGTGACCAGCGTGAAGAACCTGCTGGCCAAGACCGGCAAGACCATCGGCGACTACGGCCTGTTCGAACTGAACGAGGCCTTCGCCGCCCAGAGCGTGGCCGTGGTGCGCCAGCTCGAACTGGACGAGGACAAGGTGAACGTCAACGGGGGCGGGGTCAGCCTGGGGCATCCCATCGGCTGTTCGGGAGCCCGCATCCTGGTGACGCTGCTGCACGCCATGGAGGACCGCGGCGTCAGCGACGGCATTGCCAGCCTGTGCCTGGGCGGCGGCGACGCCGTGAGCATGGCCATTTCCATTTCGTAGAACCGAGCTGACCTTCAAGGGGAAAGGATCAAGACATGAAAGTTTCGGTGATCGGCGGCGGGACGATGGGCAACGGTATCGCCCAGGTCTTCGCCCAATGCGGCAACGACGTGAACCTGATCGACGTGAAGCAGGAGTACCTCGACCGGGCGATGGGTACCATCGAAAAGAACCTGGGCCGCATGGTCAAGAAGGAAAAGATCTCGCAGGACGACGCCACCGCGACCCTGGGCCGGCTGAATCCGGTCACCGACATGCAGACCGCCGGCGACAGTGAACTGGTGGTCGAGGCGGTCTTCGAGAATTTCGCGGTCAAGAAGGAGATCTTCACCACCCTGGACGGAATCTGCGGGCCGAACACCATTCTGGCCAGCAACACTTCCAGCATCAGCCTGACCAAGATCGCCGGCGTCACCAAGCGCGCCGACCGGGTCATCGGGATGCATTTCATGAATCCCGTGCCCATCATGAAGCTGATCGAGATCATCTGCGGGCAGGCCACCAGCGCCGAGACCCTGGCCACCATCACCAAGGTCGCCGAGGATCTGGGCAAGGTGCCCGTCACGGTGCAGGACTACCCGGGATTCGTCGCCAACCGGATCCTGATGCCGATGATCAACGAAGCCGTCTACTGCCTGATGGAAGGCGTGGCCGAGCGCGAGGCCATCGACACGGTGATGAAGCTGGGCATGGCCCATCCCATGGGCCCGCTGACCCTGGCCGATTTCATCGGTCTGGATATCTGCCTGGATATCATGGAAGTGCTCTATGACGGTTTTGGTGACAGCAAGTACCGTCCCTGCCCCCTGTTGCGGCGAATGGTTGATGCAGGACATCTGGGCCGCAAGAGCGGCAAGGGCTTCTACGATTACGACTGATCCGACCCGGACCCAAGGAGTGCGACGTGCAGTTTGAATTCAATGAACAGCAGCGGATGATCCGTGACATGGCCCGCGATTTCGCCGCCCGCGAAATTGCGCCCATCGCCGCGGAGATCGATGAACAGGAAAAGTTCCCGGCCGAGGTCGTCAAGAAGATGGGCGAGCTGGGCTTCATGGGCATGAACGTTCCCGAGCAGTACGGGGGCGCCGGTCTGGATGCCGTGTGCTACACGCTGGCCATGGAAGAGGTCAGCAAGGCCTGTGCTTCCTGCGGCGTGATCATGTCGGTGAACAACAGCCTGGTCTGCTGGCCATTGGAAACCTACGGCAACGAGGACCAGTGGACCCGTTTCCTGGCCCCGCTGGCACGCGGGGAAAAACTCGGGGCCTACTGCCTGAGCGAACCGGGCGCCGGCACCGACGCCGCCGCCCAGAGCACGACCGCCAAGCAGGACGGGGACGACTGGATCATCAACGGGATGAAGAACTTCATCACCAACGGGGCCAATGCCGACATCCTGATCGTGTTCGCCCAGACCGATCCCGAGCTCAAGCACAAGGGCATCCGGGCGTTCATCGTCGAGAAGGAGGCCGAGGGCTTCAGCGTGATCCGCAAAGAAGAAAAGATGGGGATCCGCGCCTCGGACACCGCCCAGCTGGCCTTCGACAACGTGCGGGTTCCCGCCAGCCAGGTCCTCGGTCCGGAAGGTTCGGGTTTCAAGATCGCCATGAGCACCCTGGACGGCGGCCGCATCGGCATCGCCGCGCAGGCCCTGGGCATCAGCGGCGCCGCGTATGATGCCGCCGTGGCCTATTCCAAGGAACGCGAACAGTTCGGCCGCCCCATCAGCAAGTTCCAGGCGATCCAGTGGAAGATCGCCGACATGGCCACGCGCCTGGACGCGGCCCGCCTGCTGACCTACCGCGCCGCCTGGGCCAAGGACCAGGGGGGACGGTACAGCGAGGAATCGGCCATGGCCAAATTGTTCGCCAGCGAGGCCAGCCACTACATCACCAACGAGGCTGTGCAGATCTTCGGCGGCAACGGTTATTCCAAGGAATATCCGGTCGAAAGACACTTTCGCGACGCCAAGATCACGGAGATCTACGAGGGCACCAGTGAAGCCCAGCGCATGGTGATCAGCAGTATGGAGCTGAAGAAGTAGGGGCGGGCTCTTCCCGCATGCCGGGGGATTTTTATTGAAGAAAGTGCAAGCCCCTTTCTGGGGTCTGACAATCGCATATGCGGCGGCCTTCATGCTGCCGATATTGCTGTCCGAGGGTACCTTTCTCGACGGCTTGATCTATGCAATCCTGGCCCGGAACCTGGCCGCGGGGGTGGGTTCGTTCTGGGCCCCCCATTTCAGCGTTACGACCCAAAACCAGTGGTTCGAGCATCCTCCCCTGGGGTTGAACATCCAGTCCGTGTTCTACCGTTTGCTGGGGGAGGGCGTTTGGGTCGAACAGGTCCACTCCCTGGTCACGGGCCTGGTTTGCGGTGTCCTCATCGTGGTGCTGTGGCGGCAGGTGACGGCCAGATACCGCCCCCTGCGGCCCCTCGTGTGGTTGCCGGTGCTGCTGTGGCTCATGAATCCCCAGGTGACCTGGGCCTTTTCCAACAACATGCTCGAAAACACAATGACCATCTTCACCCTGGCGGCGGTCATCATGTTGCTGCGCAGCTGCCGGGACGGACGATTCCGGGCCGTGGACCTTCTGTTGGGGGCGGCGGCGATCGTGGCCGCGTTTTTCACCAAGGGATTTGCCGGCCTTTTTCCGCTGGGAACACTACTGGCCTACCAGATCGGAACGGGACAGCCCGGTTGGCGGCGGACGGCCGGCCGGACCTTTTTGCTGGTGGCCTGCGTGGCGGCCCTGGCGGCCCTTGTTCTGGCCATTCCCGCGGCCCGGCACAACATCGGTCAATATCTCGACATCCAGTTTCTTTCCTCCCTGAAAGGTGCGCGGGGTGATTCGGGCAACCGTTTCATCTATCTGAGCAAACTTCTCAACACGCTTTTGCCCATGCTCGGCGCGACCTTTCTGGTGGCCCTTCTGGGTTGGCGCAAACGGGTCTTGTCGGCAGTGGGAAAAGAGCACCTCGGCTGGGCGCTGACCTTTCTGCTCCTGGCCCTGGCGGGCTCCGTTCCCCTGGTTGTCAGTCCACGCCAGTCCGTATTCTACGTGCTGACCTCGTTCCCGTTCTACGGAATGGCGGCCGCCCTGTCGGTGGCCGGGATCGTAGCCGAGCTCGTCGGTCGGCTGGAGGCCCGTCCCCGGATGCTGCGGGTCATGCAGGTCGTCGCCGTCCTGCTGCTGGTGGCGGCCACCGGTTTGTCCGCCACCAAAATCGGCACCTACAACCGGTCCGAGACCTTGACGCGGGACGTCAAGGTCATTGGCGCCTATGTGCGTTCCGCCGTGGAGGCTCCCGCCGGCAGTGAATACGAGGTCGGTGTCTGCCGTCGCTTGTGGACGGACTGGCCCCTGGAATCCAACCTCGCCCGGTATCATCGCCTCGCGATGGCCCGCAACGATTCCACCATGCCCTTCGTCCTCGTCCTCGGTGGCTGCGCGGACGACCTCGGCGCGGACTACCAACGCGTGGACCTGGCCACGGGCGAGTACGATCTGTATGCCCGGCGGACCTCGCCGCAACCCGCTGGCGGCCCCGGATCAGGGGCTGGGAAATAGCGGGTTTTTGTGCTAGGATGCCACCGCCGAGGGTTTCCAGGATCAGTCTTCCTACCCGCAATCCTTTTCTCCCAGCGAACAGGAGCGCTCCATGTGCCGTACCCGACTCCATGGCATTTTTCTGCCTGTTTTTTGGATCCTGGTGGCCATTGGCGGGTTGTGGAGTGCGGCATCAGCCGGGGATCTCAACCATGGTGTCGAGTCCATCACCCTGGAGGAACTCTTCCCCGACGCCCTTTACGATGGCAGCATCCCCACCCAGGTCGGCGTTACCGGTGTGGAACCCGGACAGCGGCCCCTGCGGCCGGATGAGGTCCTGGCTTTCTACCGGGCCCTGGCCGACGCTTCGCCCCGGGCGCATCTGCTGGAATACGGCCGCAGCCACGAGGGCCGGCCCATGGTGATCCTGGCGGTCTCGGACGAGGCGGCGATCGCCGACCTCGACGGTTTCAAACAACGTCACACCGAGTTGCTGGATCCCCGGGGCCAGAAGCTGCCGGGCGCCGCCGACCTGGCCGGAACCAAGGCCGTGGCCTGGATGGCCTACGGCATCCACGGCGACGAACTGAGCAGCACGGACGCCGCCGCCTCCGTGGCCTGGCTGCTGGTCGCGGGCCAGGACGAGGCCACCAAAAAGCTGCGGGACAAGCTCGTGGTGCTCATCGATCCCTGTGAAAACCCCGACGGCCGGGCCCGCTATCTGGCCCAGACCCTGTCCTTCGCCCACCGCACGGCCAACCCCGACCAGGATGATCTTTCCCACCGCGCGGTCTGGCCCTGGGGTCGCGGCAACCACTACCTGTTCGACATGAACCGGGACTGGTTCACCATGAACCAGCCCGAAAGCGCCCGGTCCCGGGAAATCGCCTCCTGGCTGCCGCAGCTTCTGGTGGACAGTCACGAGATGGGCGCCAACGCGTCCTACCTGTTCCCGCCGCCGCGGCACCCGTTCAATCCCCATCTGCCGCCCAACGCCCGCAAGTGGGAACGCCCGTTTTCCGACGACCAGGCCCGCGCCCTGGACGGCCGCGGCTATCCCTACTTCACCGGCGAATGGAACGAGGAGTTCTTCCCCGGTTACGGTTCCTCCTGGGCGTCCTACCACGGCGCCATCGGCATCCTGTACGAGATGTCCCGCACCACCGGCACCCTGGTGCGCAAACGCAACGGCACGGTGCGGACCTTCGCCCAGGCCGTCGAACATCAGACCACCTCGTCGGTGGCCAACCTGACCTCACTGGCGGACGACACGGCCGCTATTCTCGCCGACCATGTCGCCGCCCGCGCCCAGGCGGTGGACGACGGGGGTTCGGGGATGGTGCGGGCCTGGGTATTTCCTCCCGACGCGAAATATCCCGGACGCCTGGATGCCTTCGCGGCCCTTTTGACCGACCAGGGCATCGAGGTGATGACTCTGGCCGATGGATCCATCGACGCAAAGAACCTCATGGACGCCCGCACGGGTGAAAAATCCGGCCGGGAGCTGCCCACCGGGACCCTGCTGGTGAAACTGGACCAGCCCGCCGGCTACCTGGCCCGCGTGCTGCTGGATCCCCACATCCCCATGAACAGCACCTTTTTCCTGGATGAACGCGAGTATCTGGAAAAGGGCAAGGGCAGCCGCCTTTACGAGACAACCGCCTGGTCGCTGCCGCTGCTGCGGGCCATTCCCGCCTACTGGACCAAATCCGTGCCCGGAGGCGATTGGCGGGCCTGGGCGCCCGAGGAAAAGATGGAAACGGCCGCTTTGGCCGATCCCTACAATTCGGTGATCATCGACGGTGACCCGGACCACGCACCGCGCCTGTTGGCGGATCTGTTGCAGGCCGGCATCACGGTCAGGGTGGCGCGCAAACCGTTCACCATCGGCGGCAGCGAATTCAGGCGGGGCGCCCTGGTGATTCGCGCGGAGGGTAATGCGGACAACCTCACCGCCGTCCTCGAGAAACTGGCGGCCAAACACAATGCTCCCCTGGTCCCCGTGACCACCGCCCGCGCCGAAGATGGCCCCGACATGGGCGGCAGTGAATACCCCGTCCTGGTGGCTCCGCGGGTGGGGGTCCTGACGGGCATGCCTGTTTCGCCCACGGGCTACGGATCGATCTGGCACCTGCTGGACCAGGAACTCGATCTGCGTTTCAGTGCCCTTGATGTTGGTCGTTTCGGCACCACCGATCTGTCCCGTTACAACGTCCTGGTTTTTCCCGGCGTGTTCGGCGGACCCGGCATGTACCGCCAGGTGCTCGGCACCGGGGGCGTGGACCGTCTGCGGCGCTGGATCGAGGCCGGCGGCACGGCCATCGGGGTCGATGGCGGGGCCCGTATGCTGGCCGACAAGGAGACGGGCTTGACCAAGGCCCGTTTCCGGAGCCAGGCCCTGGAGGAATTTCCGCCGCCGGTCTGGAGCATCGGCGCGGCCGAGGCCCAGGATGCGGGGCGGCCGGTGGCGACGGGGATGCGCGTGGATCCCAAAGCCGATGACAAGAAAGGGGACAAGAAGCCCGAGCCAAGCCGGACGTCTCCCTATGACGTGGCGCCCATCTTCGGTCCGGGTGCCCTGCCTTTCACCACCGGAGACGACCAGGGAACCCAACTGGACGAAGCCCCGGTCCTTCTCGACGAATGGCTGAAGGAAATCCTGGCCCCGGGCAAAAAAGCCCCGGACGAGGCCGACCGGAAGGCTGCGGACCAACGCCTGCGGCGGTTCATGCCCCAGGGCGTGATCCTGCGGGCCGATCTGGACGAGGAACTCTGGCTCAACTACGGTCTGGGATCCTCGATCAGCGTCTGGTTCGGCGGCAACGACTCCATGATCGCGGCACCGCCCGTTTCGGTGGCCGCCCGGTTCCCGGATACCGGTCGCCTGCACCTGGGCGGCCTGCTGTGGCCCGAGGGAGCGGCGCGCCTGGCGAACACCGGATATGCCACCCGGGAAGCGGTGGGGCGCGGCCAGGTCATCCTGTTCGCGGAGCATCCGACCTACCGGCGCTGGGTCGTCGAGAGCGAACGCATGTTCATGAACGCCGTCCTGATGGGCCCGGGGCTCGGCACGAGGTGGTCTTCGCCCTGGTAAATGGGGCGGGGCGGGAACTATATTTCCGGGACACTTTCAGCCTCCGGAAAATTTCGACCTGGAGAAGTCCATGAATTTCGATCTCAACGAAAACCAGAAGATGTTCCGCGACATGGTGCGAGACTTCGCCACCAAGGAAATCGAACCCATCGCCCACCAGATGGATGTCGATGCCGCCATGCCCGACACCCTGATCGCCAAAATGCGTGACAACGGGTTCTTCGGCTTGGCCTTCCCCGAAAAATACGGCGGCCTGGGGGTGGACACGCTGACCTATTCTCTCGTGATCGAGGAGTTGGCCCGGGCCAGCGCCGGCGTCTGCGTGATGATCACCGTGCACAACAGCGTGGGCAGTTATCCGCTGGCCATGTTCGGGACCGAGGCGGTCAGGAAACGGTTCCTGCCCCGCATGGCGGCGGGTGATATCGCGGCCTTCTGCGTGTCCGAAGCCGGTTCCGGCAGCGACGCCGCCGGCCTGGTGGCCACCGCCCGGAAGGACGGTGACCACTACGTCCTGAACGGGAGCAAGGCCTGGGTCACCAATGGCGCCCGTGCTTCCTTCTACGTCATCCTGGCCCGCACGCCGGGCACCACGGGGCACAAGGATACCCACGCCTTCATCGTCGAACGGGACACGCCCGGGCTTTCGGTGGCCAAGAAGGAAGACAAGATGGGGCTGCGGTGCAGCGACACCGTGACCATCGACCTGGACGAGGTCCGGGTCCCCGCCGACCAACTTCTCGGCGGCGAGGGCGACGGCCTGCGCATTGCCTTGACGGCTCTGGACGGCGGCCGTATCGGCATCGCTTTCCAGGCCATGGGCATCGGTCAGGCCTGCTTCGAGGAATCCATCAAATACGCCCGGACCCGCGAGCAGTTCGGCAAGACCCTGGCGGCCCAGCCCGTGATCCAGAACATGATCGCCAACATGGGCACCGATCTGGAAGCCGCGCGCATGATGGGCTACCAGGCCTGCTGGCTAAAGGATGAAGGGCGCCCGTTCACCAAGGAGGCGGCCATGGCCAAGGTGATGGCCACCGAGGCGGCCTGGCGCGCGGCCGATACCGCGGTGCAGATCCACGGCGGCTACGGGTACTGCAAGGAGTATGCGGTGGAGCGCTATTACCGCGACGTGCGGGTCACCCGGATCTACGAGGGCACCAGCGAAATCCAGCGCCTGGTCATCGCCCGCAAGCTGTTGGCGGAATACTGATCCTCAACCCGGGGAGCGGGCGATCACCCAGACCCATCCCGCCACCGCCATCAGAACCGCCAGGACCCTGGCGGTTCTTTTTTCCCTGGGACTGAAAACCAGCTCGCGCCGCCAGGCCGGGACCAGGGTCGTCGCCACCCCTGCCATTACCCAGACGGAAAACAGGATCAGGCCGCCGGCAATCAGGGGGCTGGCCGCGAACGCTTCCGTCAGCCGCCCGTGGGCCAGGGAAATCGCCGCGTGGGTACCTCCGCAGGTGGGGCAGGGAAGTCCGGTCAGGTCACGCAGCGGGCAGTGGGCCAGGCGCAAAACCAGGTCCGAATTGTACAGAACCGCCGCCAGGCCGAACAGGGCCACCAGGCCGAAGGGGAAAACCAGCAGGCGGGGCAAGGGGGAGTTTTCAGGAGCCAGGCGCATGGAACCGGATCAGCTCAAGCCCACCATCACCAGGATGGCGCTCGCGCTGATGAGGGACAGGCACAGGGCCATGGGGGCGATGACAGCGGCTACGGCACGCCAGGGATCGGTCTCGTGGATGCTGTACAACCCGACGATGGTGACGAACAGGCTCCACAGGACCCCCAGCACACCCCCACAGAAAGGCACCAGGGCCAGGATGCTGGCCGCTTCCCCGTAGGCGGCCACCCTGAAAGTGGCTTCGAAACCGAGTTTGTTGCCGCCGACGAGCATCAGCATCAGATGTATGAGTCCTGCCTTGATGAAGACCAGGATCGCGACCGTGATGGGGCTGAACAGGAAAGCGAGGAAGGAAAACAGAGGGCCTTTGAAGACCTCCTCGAAATCCTCGGCGACGAACATCTGCAGGGAGCTGCCGGCCAGGGACCACATCCAGCCGAAGAATGCGGCAACGACGCCGAGAACCAGGGCGAAATACAGCGGTTGGGCAAGACCCACCCGGGTCGGCATGCGGTGGAAGAAGGTGCGGGGGGTCAGCAGGACATCCTTGATGGTCAGATACAGGCCGTTGAGAAAACCGTACCGCTCGCGGCGTTCCCAGGGCGGCAGCAGCAGCCCTTCGGTCCCGGTGGTCCCGAAGCCCTGGTCGACCTCATCCTCGAAGTCGCTGCCGTGGAAATCGTCTGGTCCGTTGCCTACCGTCAAACCGTAATCTCCAATGTTGGTGGCCGCACGTCCAAGTACCTCTCTCCATACGCACTTGACACCGAACCGTTGCAATAAAGACCGCCCGTGGCCCGGTACGCAGAGCAGGGTGCCACATCCGGAGCACCGGGACAAGGAGCAAACGCACCCGCCGGCAGGGCCCGGCGGTCATTTCGCCAGGACTTCGGATTCCCCTTCGGTGCGGGCGACCACCACGGCCCCGCAGCTGTCACTCCACACGTTCACCGAGGTCCGGAACATGTCCAGCACCGGATCGATGGCGAGGATCAGGGCCAGCCCCTCCAGCGGCAGGCCGACCGCTTCCAGGATGACCGAAATCATCACCAGGCCCGCGGCGGGAATCCCGGCGGCACCGATGCTGGCCAGCAGGGCGGTCAACACCACCAGGACCTGCGACAGGATTCCCAACTCCACCCCGTAGGCCTGGGCGATGAACATGGCGGCCACGCATTCGTACAGGGCGGTGCCGTCCATGTTGATGGTGGCTCCCAAAGGGAGGACGAAACTCGTGACCCTGTTGCTGACACCGGCACCGTTTTCGATGCGGTCCATGGTCAGCGGCAGGGTCGCCGAGGAACTGCGCGTGCTGAAGGCGGTCAACAGGGCCGGCGCCATGACCCGGGCGTGGCGCTGCGGCGCCACGTTGCCGATGATCCTGACCAGCACCGGCAGGATGACGACCGCGTGGAGGAAGAGTGCTCCCAGAACGGTAAGGCCGTAGCGGGCCAGCGGCGCGAAGGCTTCGAAGCCGCTGGTCGCTGTGATCTTGGCCATCAATCCGAAGATGCCCACCGGTGCGGTGGCGATGACCCAGCCGGTGATTTTCATCATGGCGGCAAACAGGGTTTCCCAGAACCCCAACTGGGTCCGCCGCTTCTCCTCGGGCAGGGTGGTGACCGCCAGGCCGAACAGCAGGCAGAAGAAGATCAGGGGCAGCATCTGGCCGGCGGCGGCCGCGGCCACGGGATTTTCCGGAACCATGCGCTGGATGATGCCCACGATATCGCCGGCCCCGCGTCCGGCAAGTTTTTCGGCCAG